>CADCVT010000039.1 GCA_902806215.1 uncultured Solirubrobacteraceae bacterium
CGTCGCGCGGCTCGAGGCGTAGAGCCTGACCGACCCGCGCGTCACCGTCACGACGATCGCGACCGGCCACCATGTCGGGCGGTCGGGGTACCGCCAGCTCGTCACCCACCTACCGGTGGCGTCCTCGCGCGTGGAGGTGCTCGGCCCGTGCCCACTGCCGCGGTGGATGCCGCCGCCGCTCGCCGCCCGCCTCGTCGAGCCCGCCCGGCCGCGCTGGTACCGCGACGAGACGCTCGCGCTCGAGGTCGAGGTCGGCCGGCGGATGCTCGCCCGCCGCACCGACGTGGTCCACATGCTCTACGGCGACGAGCAGCTGTGGTGGCGCGGAGACGTCGCACGGCTGTCGCGGCGGCGCGGGCCGCGGCTCGTCTGCTCGTTCCACCAACCGCCGAAGGTGCTCGACGAGGTCGGGCCGGGGCCGCGCCGCCTGCGCCAGCTCCACGGGGTCGTGACGCTCGCCGGAAACCAGGCCGACCACCTGGCCGAGATCGTCGGCGAGGACCGCGTGTTCCGCCTCACGCACGGCGTCGACACGGTCTGGTGGCGCCCCGGCGACGGGCCGAAGGCGGACGCCACGTGCCTGTTCGTCGGCCAGTGGCTGCGCGACGTCGACGTGCTCGTCGCGGTCGCGGCACGCCTAGCCGAGCGCGCGCCCGAGGTGCGGATCCGCGTCGCGGGCGCCTCGCCCGAGGCGAACGCGGCGCTCGCCGCGGCGCCGAACGTCACGCTGCTCGAGCGCCTCAGCGACGACGACCTGCGCGAGGAGTACCGCGCCGCGAGCCTCCTGCTCCTTCCGCTGGCCGACGCGACCACGAACTGCGCGATGCTCGAGGCGATGGGCTGCGGGACACCGATCGTCGTCACCGACGTCGGCGGCACGCGCAGCTACGTCGACGACACGAACGCGGTGCTCACGCCGCACGGCGACGCCGAGGCGATGACCGAGGCCGTGCTCGAGCTGCTCGGCGACGACGAACGGCGCGCCGCGCTCGGGGCCGCCGCGAGAGCGAGAGCGCTCACGATCGACTGGCGCCGGACCGCCGGCCGCATCGCCGAGATGTACCGCGCGGTCGCGGCCTAGGCGGGCTTGCGCCGCCTCATCCGGGCCGCTCGCTCACCCAGCGCGGCGACGAGCGGCGCGGTCCGCGGCGGGACCTGTCGCGTCAGCGTGATGTAGGACGTCGCGCGGCGGATCGCCGGCGATGCGAGCAGCCGGTTGATCAGCTCCTGCAGATGCTCGGTGTCGCGCGCGACGACGCGGCAGATGAGGTCCTGCGGGCCGGAGATCGCGTCGGCCTCGAGGACCTCCGGCACGCTCTCGAGCACGCGGACCGCCTCGCTCAGCCGGCCCTGCGCGAGCTCCATGAGCACGAACGCGTGGATCGAGTAGCCCATCGCGGCCGGCTCGATCTCCGGCCCGTACCCGGTGATCACTCCGCGCTGCTCGAGCTTCGACAACCGCGCCTGCACGGTGCCGCGCGCGACCCCCAGCCGCCGGGCGACCTCGAGCAGCCCGACCCGCGGGTTCTCGCGCAGCGTTCCTATGAGCCTTGCGTCGAGCTCGTCTATTTCGTTGGACAATATGACCAGTGATTATGCCATGACACTGGCTTGAAGTGCACACATTGGCCTACGCAACAGGTCGTTGTTGCCAACGCCCCATCGGCGTGCTCCACTCCAGGGACGCGCGAACGCCCGCGGGAGGGGAATCCAGTGTTCGAAGAAGGCCAGCTGTACTCACCGGTCACCGAGAGCGAGGACGGGCAGGTCACCGTCCACCTCAGTGCCGATCACCCAGGCTTCGCCGACGAGGCCTACCGCAAGCGGCGCAACGACATCGCGCAGCTCGCCCTGCGGTGGGAGCCCGGGACGCCGGTTCCCGACGTCGGCTACAACGACGACGAGCACCGCGTCTGGCAGACCGTCAGCCGCGAGCTCCGGCCCAAGCACGAGAAGCTCGCCATCCGCGAGTACGTCGAGGCCCTCGACGCCGTCGGCCTGCCGACCGAGTACGTGCCGAGCCTCGACGAGGTCTCCGAGCGCATCGAGCCGCTCACCGGCTTCCGCTACGTCCCCGCGCCGGGGCTCGTGCCGCTGCGTCAGTTCTACGGCTCGCTCAGCGACAAGATCTTCCACAGCACCCAGTACGTGCGGCATCCCGACCAGCCGCTCTACACGCCCGAGCCCGACATCGTGCACGAGGTCATCGGCCACGGGCATCTGCTCGCGACCCCGACGTTCTCCGAGCTGCACCGCCTGACCGGCGAGGCGACCCATCGCCTCAAGGACGAGGACAACCTGCGCTTCCTGAGCAAGGTGTTCTGGTTCTCCGTCGAGTTCGGCGTCGTGATGGAGGACTCAGAGCTCAAGGCGTACGGCGCGGGGATCCTCTCGAGCTACGGCGAGATCGACGAGTTCCGCGACATGGAGCTGCGCCCGCTCAACCTCGTCGAGATGGGCACCGCCGACTACGACATCACGCACTACCAGCCGGTCCTCTACCGCGCCGAGTCCCTGGACGAGGTACGCGAGGTCGTGGGCGGCTTCCTGAAGACCTGCACCGACGATTCGATCGAGGAGATGCGCCGTGAGCACGTTCTCGCCTGACGCACAGACCAGCACCGTCACACCGCCGGTCCGCGCGGACGACCAGATGCCGCTGCACGGCATCGACCACGTCGAGCTGTGGGTCGGCAACGCCAAGCAGGCCGCGTACTTCTTCACGCGCGCCTACGGCTTCACCGAGGTCGCCTACGCCGGCCTCGAGACCGGCGTCCGCGATCGCGTCAGCCACGTGCTCCAGCAGGGCCGCGTCCGGCTCGTGCTCTCCGGCGCGCTGCAGTCCGATCATCCGATCGCCGCGCACCAGCACAAGCACGGCGACGGCGTGAAGGTCATCGCGCTGGGCGTCCCGGACGTCGACCACGCCTACAAGGTCGCGCTCGAGCGCGGGGCCAAGGGCCTCGCCGAACCGTACGAGCTCACCGACGAGCGCGGCACCGTGCGCCTCGCCGACATCGCGACGTACGGCGAGACCGTGCACCGCTTCGTCGACCGCTCGAAGTTCACCGGCGAGTTCCTCCCCGGCTACCAGCGCATCGAGCACTCCGACGAGGTCAAGACCGGCGGCATGCTCGTCGCGATCGACCACATCGTCGGCAACGTCGAGCTCGGCGCGATGCAGCAGTGGGTCGAGTACTACGAGCAGGTCTTCGGGATGACGGAGATGATCCACTTCTCCGACGAGGCCATCTCGACCGAGTACAGCGCGCTCATGTCGAAGGTCGTGACGTCGGGCGACGGCCGCGTGAAGTTCCCGATCAACGAGCCCGCCGAGGGCAAGCGCAAGTCGCAGATCGACGAGTACCTCGACTTCTACGAGGGCGCGGGCGCGCAGCACATCGCGCTCGCCACGCGCGACATCGTCGACACGGTCACGAAGCTCCAGGAGCACGGCGTCCAGTTCCTCACGGTCCCGGACACGTACTACGACGAGGTGCCGGATCGCGTCCCCGAGATGAAGGAGGACCTCGCGGACCTCCGCCGCCTCGGGATCCTCGTCGACCACGACGACGAGGGCTACCTGCTGCAGATCTTCACCAAGCCGCTCGGCGACCGCCCGACGATCTTCTTCGAGATCATCGAGCGCCACGGCGCGCGCGGCTTCGGGGAGGGCAACTTCAAGGCTCTGTTCGAGGCGATCGAGCGCGAGCAGGACAAGCGCGGGAACCTCTAGGCCATGCGCTACTTCAGCCTTGGGGAGGTCCCCCCGAAGCGGCACACGCAGGTGCGCGGCGAGGACGGCCGCCTGCTCGTCGAGGAGGTCGTCGGCTACGAGGGCTTCAGCGGCAACGAGTCGATCCTGCTGCACCTCGAGTCGCCGTGCCGCATCGCCCGCGTCGGCGAGTTCGAGCCCCTCCACGTGGAGGAATGGGTGCCGCCCACGCACGTGCACCGCCTGACCGACACGCGCCCCGTCCGGGCGGAGGGTGACCCGGTCAGCGGCCGCAAGGTGCTGCTCTTCAACGCGGACGTCGAGATCGCGATCTGCAAGCCCGCCGTCGAGCAGGAGGCCTTCTACCGCAACGGCGAGGGCGACGAGGTCCTGTTCATCCAGCAGGGCTCCGGCGAGATCGAGACGACGTTCGGGACGCTGCGCTACCGCCAGCACGACTACGTCGTGATCCCGCGCGGGACGACCTACCGGGTGATCATGCACGACGGCCCGCAGGAGTGGCTGACGTTCTTCACCCCCGGCGAGATCGAGACGCCGAACCGCTACCGCAACCGGTACGGGCAGCTGCTCGAGCACGCGCCGTTCTCCCAGCGCGACTTCCATCCGCCGCACGAGCTCGTCACGCACGCCGGCCGCGGCGAGTACGAGGTCGTCGTCCGCGTGCGCGGCGGGATGCAGCGCTACGTCCTCGACTACCACCCGCTCGACGTGACCGGCTGGGACGGCTACGTGTACCCGTACACGTTCAACATCCACGACTTCGAGCCCAAGTCGGCCCGGCTGCACCAGCCGCCGCCGGCGCACCAGACGTTCCAGGGCCAGAACTTCGTGATCTGCTCGTTCTGCCCGCGGATGCTCGACTGGGACCCGCTCGCCGTGCCGCTCCCGTACCACCACTCGAACCTCCAGTCCGAGGAGGTCATGTTCTACGCGGCGGGCGACTACGCGGCGCGCAAGGGCGTCGACGTGGGCACCTTCACGCTGCACCCGTCGGGCCTGCCACACGGCCCCCAGCCGGGAGCCGTCGAGAAGTCCCTCGGCATGCGCGAGACGAACGAGCTCGCGGTCATGTGCGACACGTTCAAGCCGCTCAAGCTCACCACGCTGGCCCGCGACCTCGACAACCCCGAGTACGCGTACAGCTGGTACACGCCGCTCGAACAGCCGGTCGGCTGACGACTCAAGCCTCCGGGGAGGAGGTGCGCGAGAGGGCCGGCGAGTCGCATTCGAACTCGTCGGTCCTCACGCGAGAGCATCCGATTGCGCTGTCATCATCCTTTGCATTCACGCCACGGTACGCATGCAAGGATCCGCTGAACGATGGACGCGCGACGTCAGGAGCCTGCCGATCGAGGTGCCCGCCGAGCGCGGTCCCCTCGCTGCGGCCACGCTCGGAGAGCGCGACGTCCGCTGCCCCGCTGATGCGGCCGCGCGCGTTTGCCACGGTCTCGCCGTGCGGGGCGCCGGGTCTTCCGGGCCTACGACGACTTCCTCGTGCTGCTCGGAGACGCGGATCGGCGCTCGACGCTGAGCGCGATCAAGGACCGCCCACAAGCTGACAAGTCTGAGGCCTTCCAGGCCGCGGTTGCGGTCGGAGACCAGGTGCAGAGCGGCTTACTCGAGCTGCTCTTCTCGGAACGTCTCGACGCCGCGACCCGCGGATTCGCGATCTTCTAGCCCGTCGGCGCCGCCTCGAGGATCCAGGGGACGCCGCGGCAGCGCTCGAGCAGCTCGTGCAGCCGGTCCAGGTCCGACGCGCACAACGGGACGTGCGTCCCGTCATCCAGGATCGAGCTGAGGTGCACCTCACGAAGTCGTGACTGGAAGGCATCGAACAGCTCGTGCCCCAACGCCATTGTCGGGTCGATCAACATCGCGTGCGCGATGTCGAAGCAGAACCCAGCTTCGGGAAGGACGTCGAAGTAGGCCTGAAGCTCGTCCGGTGAGCGCGCGTCTTGCTTACGGGGGTCCATGTTCTCGAGCAAGAGCGTCGATCCGAGCACCCCGAACGCTGCGGGCTCCGCGAGGGTCTCTGGATGCATGACGATGCCGGCCGCGATCGGGGCGAGTTCCAGCAGGTTCGCAGCGCACGCCGCCGCGTCCGCCACCAGACCCTTCGCGGGCCCGTGGACCGAGACGTACTCGAACTCGGGTCGTCCGGCGGCTGCGAGATAACCCATCAGCCCTGGCAGCTCGTCGGCACCGAGCGCCGAGAGCTCGACGGCGCGACGCGAGACGCGCCCTGCCTCGTCGACGAGCTCCGGCCATCGGCCTCGCAGTTCGCCCATGTAGCCCGTGGAGACTCCGACCCGTCCGTCGTTGAGCTCGAGGAGCCGTCCGAGAACACCCACCCGCTCGGCTGTCACCGTCGACCCCACTCCGCAAGGTGTACAGACGGCGCCGGACGCTCGTGACTCGTCGACGTCATCTCGGACGACACTACCTCCCATCGGCCCCGAGATCCGCCGCGCCGCGCCGATGGCACGTTTGGGCTCGTGCGTGACCGGCGACACACAGAAGCATGGGTCAGTCGCATATGGACACGCTTTCGGTCGTCGACACGAGCTTCCTCAACCTCGAGTCGGGCACGACGCACATGCACGTCGGGGGGATCTCGATCTTCGAGGGACCGTCGCTGGACTGCGGCGAGCTCTTCGAGCACGTCGAGTCGCGGCTGCATCTCGTGCCGCGGTACCGGCAGAAGGTCATGTGGCCGGGCCTCGAGCTCGGCCGGCCGATGTGGGTCGACGATCCGTGCTTCAACCTCGACTACCACGTGCGGCACACCGCGCTGCCCCAGCCGGGCACGCGCAACCAGCTGCGCAACCTCGCCGCGCGCGTGTTCAGCCAGCAGCTCGACCGCACGAAGCCGCTGTGGGAGATGTGGCTCGTCGACGGGATGGAGGACGATCAGTTCGCCGTCATCTCGAAGACCCACCACGCGCTCATCGACGGCATGTCCGGCGTCGACCTGCTCGCGCTGCTGTTCGACGTCACGCCCCAGCCGCGCGAGGTCGAGCCGCCGGAGAAGCCGTGGCAGCCGGCGCCCGCGCCGTCCGGCGTCGCGCTCAAGGCGACCGCCGCGCAGGAGATCGCCACCCGCCCATACCGCATCGTCCGCAAGGCCGCGCGCGCCGTCGCCACGCCGCAGCGGACGGCCGCCACCGTCGCCGAAGGCGTCCAGGGGATCCGCGACCTGCTCATCGGGCCGATGCTCTCCCCCGCTCCCGACATCCCGCTCAACACCTCGACGTCGCCGCACCGCCGCATCGCGTGGAAGTCGTTCGAGCTCGCCGACTTCAAGGCGGTCAAGAACGAGCTCGGCGGCACCGTCAACGACGTCGTCCTGACCGTCGTCTCCGGCGCGCTGCGCGAGTGGCTGCGCAAGCGCGGCGTCCGCACCGAGGGCCTCGAGCTGCGGGCGATGGTCCCCGTCTCGACGCGGACCGAGGACCAACGCCACAAGCTCGGCAACCAGGTCGCCGCGATGCGCGCCCCGCTGCCGGTCTACGCGGAGGATCCCGCGCAGTGCCTCGGCGTCGTCCGCGAGCAGATGAGCAACCTGAAGGAGTCCAAGCAGGCGCTCGGCGCCGACGTGCTCGCGGGCCTCCAGGAGTTCGCACCGCCAACGCTGCTGGCGATGGGCTCGCGGATCAACTTCTCGACGCGTCTGTTCAACACGATCGTGACGAACGTCCCGGGCCCGCAGATGCCGATCTACCTGCTCGGCCGCGAGATGGACGAGATGGTCCCCCTGGGCTTCCTCGCCGAGGGCCACACGGTGTTCTTCGCGATCATGTCCTACAACGGCAAGCTCGACATCTCGCTGCTCGGCGACCGCGAGGCGCTCGAGGACATCGACGATCTCGCCGACGGCCTCGAGCGCGCGCTCGACGGCCTGAAGGCCGCCGCGCAGATCACGACGACGAAGAAGCAGGACGCGGCGACCGACAAGCGCAGCACGACCGCCGGCTCGAGCCGCTCGCGCGGGGCGACGAAGGCGAAGTCGAAGTCCAAGACGAAGACCCGTGCCCGCGCGGCCGCGACGAGCGGCAGCAACGGCCGAGCCGCGCACTAGCGGGTGCGGCGCACCCGGCCCGCCCGCTTCATCGAGCCCTTCACGCAGTACTCCACGAAGACGGGCCCGTCGGGCTGGGACGGGTCCTTCACGCAGATGACGTAGCGCGAGCCCCACGGCGCGACCATCGGCGTGCCGGGATCGCTTCCGACGTCGAAGCCGAGGTCCCTGGTCGTCGTGCACCGGTCGAAGGTGCCCGTGCGGCGACCGCACTCGCGCACCGCCTCCTGCGCGAGGCGCAGGACCTGCTGAGCCGTGCCGGGCAGTCGCGGTGGCGGCGGCGGGACGACCCGCTCGGCCGCCTGCGCGCTCCACTCCGAGCGCTCGACCTCGAGCCCGGCGACGTCGACCTCGTCCACGCGCTTGCCCGGCTTGGGGCCCTCCTCGTTGAGCTCGTACGCCAGGTCGCGGACGAGCTCGTCGGGCAGTGGCTCCCCGGGTCGCAGGCGCGCGCCGGCGCCGGCGGTCGGCTTGAACCGGAGGCATAACGGCGGGCCGACACGCTCGTCGTTGCGATAGATCGGATCGCCCGACGGAAGCGCGTCCTCCCGAACCCGCTGGAAGCAGGCGTCGGGCCAGACCGAGCGACTGGCGACGAAGGCCGGCTCCTTCCCCCGCTCGTACTGGGGGTTCGCCGCGCGGACGACGAGCGGCATGCCCACCGACGGGACGGCGAGCACGAGGATCCAGACCCCGACGAGAGGCGACCGCCTCAGCAGCCAGGCGCCGGCGACGACGAGCAGCACCGGGAGCCCCGCGTAGAGCACGAGCAGTGGGAAGAACCACTCCTCCGCCGCGTCGAGGTAGCGCTCGCGCGGCGACCATGGGTACGTCTCCGGCCCGTTCTCGCTGATGCCCTCCAGCCCGTCCGGCACGACGAAGAGCGCCGCGGCGACGAACGCGAGTACGGCCGCGGCGACGACGAGCAGGGCCGTGCGGCCGCGGCGCGACCTGGTCTCGACCATGTTCACCCCTCTGATCGGTCGAGCACGTGGCGGGTTGACCAGGCCGTCCCCCGCCACGAGCAGCGCGCGACGGCCGCGGCAAGGAACGCGGCCGCACCGAGGCAGAGCCAGAAGAGCGTCTCGTACGGCTCGACCGACTGCGCGGGCGGGCAGTCCCCGGTGTCGCACAGGGAGACAGCGAGCGACCGCTTCAGCGCGACGAAGCCGTTCACGAGGCCGATGGTCACCAGGCCGAACGCCGCAGTGCCCGCGAGCCATCCGCCGGCACACCCCGCGACGATCACCGAGAGCGCGCAGCCGGCGAGGATCGCGACCAGCAACAAGAGCGCGTTCACAGCGGGCACTCGGAGGAGCCGTACGGGCACGCGATGAGGTCGAGCGTCCACCACCAGCCGAAGAAGAGCCCGACCCCGAGCGGTGCCAGGCTGAGCAACCAGGCCGCGGCGAGGATCGCACGGCCCTCGACGAAGCGCCCGAGCGCGTAGTACGCGAGGAGCGGCAGTGCGGTCAAGCCGAACGCCGCCAGGAGGATCCCCTGGAAGACCTCGATCCGCGCGGCCTCCGGCTCGCGCGCGCTCGCAGCCATCACACCGCGACCACGGCGACGACCGCGAGCCCGAGCAGCGGCCAGACGTCACGGAGCGAACCGAGGCGTGCCAACGCGCCCAGCACGATCACGACCGCCGTCGGCACGCCGAGGACGAGCGCGCCGACCACGATCTGCCGCAGCTCGTCCATCAAGCTGCCCTCACGCGGCCGGCCGGCTCGCGCTCGGCGAGGACGCGGAGGTTCTTGGCGCCGCGCACGACGAGCATCGCGACCATGCCGGCGGCGATCGCCAGGCCGGCGAGGTCGAGCGCGCCGACGCCGACGCCGAGGACCGTCGTGTCGAGCGCGAGTCCGGCGAACATCGCGACGTTCAGGGCCGCGAGGCCGACGCGCGCCCCGGTCGGGCCGAAGCGGCCGTAGCCGAGCTCGAAGACGCCGAACGCGCTCGTCTCGAGGTACGTGTTGATCGACAGCAGCAGGTACGCGATCACGATGAACAGGCCGGTCGCGAGCAGCATGTGCGGCGAGAGCCCGAGGCCGATGCCGATCGCGACGGTGGCGAAGCCGTCGACGAGGTGGTCGAGGTAGTAGCCGTAGGTCGGGCGCTCCGTGCGGCGCACCCGCGCGAGCGTCCCGTCGAGCGAGTCGCCGAACCAGTGCACGAGCAGCAGCCCCGTCGCGACGAGCAGCCACGCCGGGTGCTGGTTGGCCAGCACGTACGCGGCGGCGATGCCGAGCGCCGCGACGACGCCGAGCGCCGTGAGGTGGTCGGGCATGACCCGAGCGGGGATCCGGGGCGCGAGCCACTGCAGCGCTCGCTGCTCGACCCCCGCCAGCAGGAACGTCTTGGACCGCGTGTGATCCGCGGCGATGTTCTTCTTGTCGACCATAGGTCAGCACGGTAGCAGCCTTATCTACCAGCGGTCAATGAGCCGTTCTGTAGGGTCCGATCGATGAGCGACTGGGACCGCGTGAAGGACCTCGACCTGCAGATCGACGAGTACTCGCTGGAACGCCTCGAGCGCGAGGTGTCGAGCGGCTTCGAGCGCGTGTCGACGGTCATCCACCTGCACGGCGGCGGCGAGGAGGGCCTCGGCGAGGACATCGTCTACGACGCGGAGGACCACGACGTCGCCCAGGCGGCCGGCGCGACGCTGCCGCTCGCCGGCAGCTGGACGCTCGAGAGCTTCTGCGCCCACGTCGAGCAGCTCGACCTCTTCCCCGAGCCCCCGGTCAACGAGGTCAGCCGCCTCTACCGAATCTACGCGTATGAGTCCGCCGCGCTCGACCTCGCGCTGCGCCAGGCGGGCACGTCGCTGCACGAGGCGGTCGGGCGCGAGCCGAAGCCGCTGACCTACGTCGTGTCGCTGCGCCTCGGCGAGCCGCCGAGCCTCGACCCGGTCACGAGCCGGCTGAAGCGCTACCCGAGCCTTCGGTTCAAGCTCGACCCCACCCCCACGTGGACCGACGAGCTCGTCGAGCAGCTGGCGCAGACCGGCAGCGTCGACAGCGTCGACATGAAGGGCTTCTACGTCGGCTCGATCGTCGACAACGCGCCCGACCCCGAGATGTACGCGAGGGTCATCGGCGCGCTGCCGGACGCGTGGATCGAGGACCCGCACCGCACCGACGAGATCGACGCACTGCTCGAGCCGCACCGCGACCGCATCACGTGGGACGCCCCGATCCACGGCCGCAGCGACATCGACGCACTGCCGTTCCCGCCGAAGATGGTCAACGTCAAGCCGTCACGGCTCGGGCCGCTGACCGAGATCTTCGCCACCTACGCGTACTGCGAGGAGCGTGGCATCGGCATGTACGGCGGCGGCCAGTTCGAGCTCGGGCCGGGCCGCGGGCAGATCCAGCTGCTCGCGAGCCTCTACCACGCGGACACCCCGAACGACGTCTCGCCGTCGGGGTTCCACGTCCCCGACCCGCCCGCGGGCCTGCCCGAGAGCCCGCTGCCGCCGCAGGCTCACGAGCGAGGCTTCCGCTGGGGCTGAACCCCTACTTGACGAGCTTCGGGCGGCGGCTGACGCTGATGAGCTTGACGTTCTTCGGCTTCGAGCTCACGGTCACGCCGTAGCGGCCGCGGCGCGGCAGCCTGACGATCACGCGGTACGCGCCCGTGCGGGTGCGCAGCTTGCGCCGGGCGACGACGCGGGTCCCGCGCTTGACCTTGACGGTCAGGACCGAGCCACGCAGCGTGCGGCCGCGCACCAGCAGGCGCCGGCCGCGCAGCGCGCGGGTGGTGACGGTCAGCCGCTTGCGACGGATCGCCGCCTTGCGGCGCGCGATCTCCGCACGCTGGGCCGCGGCGGCCTGCGCCGCGGTGACGCCCGTGCCCGGCGCGCCAGAGCCGGTCGCGGGACCGGCGGCCTCCGGGAACGGCACCTGCTCGGGCGGCAGCGTGAACGACGTCGCCCCGCTCTTGAACGCCTCGTCCGGCACGTCGAACGCGCGACCCTTGACCGTCGTCAGGCGCTTCGTGCCTCCACCCGACAGGTCCGAGCCGCGCTTGAACGCGAGGAACGGCAGGTCGATCGTCGCCGACTTCACGTCGACCGGCTGGTTGGTCGCGACGTGCCGCCACCACTCCGCGTTCGCCGGGCTCAGGAGCACGCCGATGCGGTTCCCCTTCTCGATGATCCAGTCCTGCCCGTACAGCTCGAGCGCGACATTGCCCGGCCCGTTCAGCAGCGTGGTGTCGCGGCTGATCGCGGTCGCCTTCTTGTTGGGCGAGATCTCGTAGAGGTTCGCGACGAGGTTCGAGCGCATCGTCGCGCGGGTGACCTCGACCGTCATCCGCTGGACGCCCGCGAGGTGCGCGTCGTAGGGCAGCGGCTGCGAGATCGTCCAGATGCCCTTGCCGGCGCCGCTGCCGTCACCGTTGTTCTGGCCGTTGTCGGTGTACGTGCCGCCCTTGACCGTCGTGCGGACGGTGCGGGCGTCGACCGGCGGCCACTGCGCCTCGGAGCGGAACTTGCCGTCGTCGGACTGCACGGTGATGACCGGGTCGGCCTTGGACGGCGCGACGCCCTTGAGGTGCTCGTCGAGGAAGCGCATGGACTCCTCGACGAACGTCTCGCGGCCCGCGGCGAACTTCTTCGGGTCGGTCGCGTCGCGGTCGTTGCCGCGGATGTGGTCCCACTGGCCGTACCACGCGCGGTTCTTGGTGCCGGCGAGGTTGTTGAACGTCTCGAAGATCGCGTCGGGCTTCGTGTTGTCCTCGAGGAAGCCGGCCATGAGGAAGGTGGGGATCTCGGCGCCCTTCACCAGAGGCACGAGGTTGCGTGGTTTCCAGTAGGCGCTCTCGTGGTCGCCGTCGGTGCTCTGGGTCCCCGCGTTCTGGGCGTTGCAGCCGGGCCGCACGGCGTTCGAGAACGCGCTGTTGGTGTTGTACTCCGGAGAGTCGAAGACCGAGCCGGGCGTCACGTCGAAGAGCTGGAAGCTCGCGGGCGTGCCGAACGTGTTCGAGACGCGGACGCCGTCGTTCCAGAAGTAGCGGTAGCCGTCGACGACGGGCTCCTGCGAGATGACCGCGGCAAGGCCCTTCGGGCGCTTCGCGAGGCCCATGATGCCGGTCCAGCCGTCGTAGGACTTGCCGTACAGCGCGACCTTGCCGTTGGACCACGGCTGAGACGCCGCCCACTCGACCGCGCGCTTGACGTCGTCCTGCTCGCCCGGTCCACCCCAGTCGTGGCAGCCGGCGGAGCCACCGGTGCCGCGCAGGTCGACGATCACGTAGGCGTAGCCCTTCTTGAACACCTGCGCGTCACGGACCATGAAGTCGAAGAAGCGGTCGCTCGGGCCCTGGGCCTCCGGATCGTACGTCGCGCCGCCCGACTGCGAGTGGTTCGTGTACGGGCTGACGGTCATGATCACAGGGACCTTCCCGCTGGCGCCCTTGGGCCGCATGACGTCGACGTGCAGCTTGGGGTCGTTGTCGTTCGGGACCGGGCTCGACGACGGGATGTACTCCTCCGAGTAGTCGGCGTCGGCGGGCACCTCCGCGGCGGAGGCGACGCCTGGGAGGAAGGCGAAGAGGGAGACGAGGGCGATCAGGAGCATCCGGGGCATGCCTTCTGCAACGCACCGGAACCCCAACCCTTGCGGGGACGGCGGGTTCAGGCGCCCAGGTGGGCGCGCAGGAGCCGGTCCACGTAGGCGGGCGCGCTCGGCCAGCGCTCGACCGGCGGACGGGCGTGCAGCGTCGCGTAGCCGTGGAGCCCTGCCCACAGGGACAGCGCGAGCTGGCCGGCGTCGTCGTCCGGGCGGGCGGCCGCGACCGCCTCGACGAGGGCGTCGAGCGCCTCGCGTCGGTCGACGAGCCCGTCGCCCGGACCGCGCGACGTCGTTCGGCGCGCGGAGAAGATCACCACATAGAGCGCGGGCTGGCGCTCGACGAAGTCGAGGTACGCGAGCCCCATCGCGCGCACACGGGGGAGCGGATCCTCCTCCGATCGGGCCGCGGCGACGATCGCTGCGTTGAACGCGGCGAACCCGCGGTCGACGGCGGCGGCCACGAGGGCATCGCGGTCGGGGAAGTGCAGGTACAGCGCCGTCGGCGAGACCCCCGCGGCCTTGGCGATCGCCCGGACCGAGACATGCGCCTCGTCGCCCTCCTGCTCGAGGAGCGTCACGGCCGCGGCGACGAGCTGCTCGCGCAACCTGTCGCCCTCGCCACGTGCGTTGCGGACGCGCGTCGGAGGAGCGGTATCGGACGAGGCCATGACGCCATCGTACCCGATGACTTGACATGCGTACATGTACTCCTGTTCACTAGCGCTCGATGAACAGCCGTTCACATAGAAGCCACCGTAAGGGGACCACCATGCTCACCGCACTCTCCGACCGGATCGCCGCTCGTCCGAAGCGCGCCCTGATCGGCGTCCTCCTCTTCGCTCTCGTCGCCGGCGTCGTCGGCGGCCTCGTCGCCGGGCTCCTTCGCGAGTCGGGCGGGTTCACCGCCGAGGACGCCGGCTCCGCCGTCGCGGTCGAGCGCATCGAGGCCGCCACCGGACGCCAGGCCTCCCCCGGGATCGTCCTGCTCGTCGCGACGCCGAACGGCGCCGACGACCCCGCGGCCCGCGCGCGGGTCGCGGCGCTCGAGCGCGAGCTCGCCGCGCAGCCCGGCATAGCGTCGGTGGTCTCGCGCGCCTCGACGCGCGACGAGCGCTTCGTCGCCTCCGACGGCCGCTCGACGTACCTCGCCGCCACGCTCGACGCCGAGGCCGACGAGGCGGCGGTCACCACCGCCGTGCTCGAGCGCTACGAGGGCGCTCGCGACGTCGAGGTGGGCGGGCAGCTGGTGGCCGGCGAGCAGATCGGCGGCTCGGTCGGTGCCGACCTCGCGCGGGCCGAGATGCTCGCGTTCCCGATCCTCCTGCTCCTCTCGCTGCTCTTCTTCCGCGGCGGCCGGGCCGCGCTCATCCCGCTGGCGGTCGCGCTCGTGACCGTGCTCGGCACGTTCCTGGCGCTGCGCGGCGTGAACTCCGTCTTCGGCCTGTCGGTCTTCGCGCTCAACCTCGTCATCGGCCTCGGGATCGGCCTGGCCATCGACTACGCGCTGTTCATCGTCACCCGGTTCCGCGAGGAGCAGGCCGAGCACGGGCCGGGCGCCACGGCGATCCGCCGCACGATGGCCACCGCCGGGCGAACCGTCGCGTTCTCCTCGGCCACCGTCGCCGTCGCGCTGGCGACGCTCACCGTCTTCCCGCTGAACTTCCTGCAGTCGATGGGGCTCGCCGGCGCTGTCGTGGCCGGGGTCGCCGCGCTGGCGACGCTCGTGATCGCGCCCGCGCTGTTCGCGATCTGGGGCACGAAGCTCGCGGTCAAGCCCCGGCGCGGCGGCGACCGTCCCGCCGAGGCCGGACGCTGGTACCGCCTCTCGCACGCGGTGATGCGCCGCCCCGGCACCGTCGCGGTGGCCACCGGCCTCGTGATGATCGTCGTCGCGCTGCCGTCGCTGCGCGCGGAGTTCACGCCGGTCGACGCGACCGTGATCCCCGAGGGCGAGAGCTCGCGGATCGTCGCCGACACGCTCCAGACGCAGTACGCGGGCCAGGACACGACGCCGGTGACCGTCGTGCTCGACGCGCCGCAGAGCGACGCCGCCGGCGTCGCCGCCTACGCCCGCAGCATCGAGGGACGTGACGGCGTGCGCGACGTGCGGCCGCCGCTGCCGCTCGACGACGCGACGTGGCAGGTCGACGTCTCCGTGTCGGGCGCGCCGGAGGGCGCAGCCGCACGGGCGCTCGTCGAGGATCTGCGCGCCGGCGCGGGCCCCGACCGGCTCGTGGGCGGTGCCGCAGCCGAGTTCGTCGACCAGCAGGCGGCGATCGGGTCGCGGCTGCCGCTGGCCGTCGGCCTGCTGGCACTCCTGACCTTCGCGATCCTCTGGCTGATGACCGGATCGGTCATCCTGCCGCTCAAGGCGCTGCTGATGAACGTGCTGACGGTCGGCTCGTCACTCGGCGTCCTCGTCCTCGTCTTCCAGGACGGCCGGTTCGAGGGCCTGCTCGGCTACACGAGCAACGGCGGCATCGAGCCGACCGACTTCCTCGTGGCCGCCGCGCTCGTCTTCGCGCTGTCGACCGACTACGGGGTCTTCCTGCTCGGGCGGATCAAGGAGGCCCGCACGGAGGGGCGCTCCGAGCGTGAGGCAGTGGCCGTCGGCCTCGAGCGCACGGGCGCGGTGGTCACCGCCGCGGCGATCCTGCTCGCGGTGGCGATCGGCGCGTTCGTCACCTCGTCGATTTCGTTCATCCAGCAGATCGGCGTGGCGACCGCCGTGGGCGTGCTCATCGACGCGTTCGTCGTCCGCGCGCTGCTCGTCCCCGCGCTCATGGGCCTGCTCGGCTCGTGGAACTGGTGGTCGCCCGCGCCCCTGCGCCGCCTGCACGAGCGCTTCGGCGTCGTCGAGGGCATCCGGGACGAGCCGGTCGCCCTCAGGGCAGGCGCCCGAACCAGCGCAGCGACATGAGCGCGCCGGCCAGGATCAGCAGGAGCGCACCGCCGGCGAATGCCGAGGTGACCTCGCGCTTCTCGTCCTTGAGCGCGACCTGCGAGCCGAGCGCCCGGTAGATCGCGTCGAGCTCGGAGGCGGCCGTGGCCTGGAAGGTGCGGCCGCCGGTGATCTGCGCGATCTGCCGCAGCGCCGCCGGGTCGGGCGGCACCGTCTCGGGGCGGGTGCCTCCGCCGGCGCGCGGGACGTCGATGGTGCCGGTCGGGGTGCCGAGCGCCACCGTGTAGATGCGGACCTTCTGGCGCCGCGCCTCGCGCGCGGCGTCGAGCACGTCGCGCCCGCGGGTCGACTTGCCGTCCGACAGCAGCAGGATGGCGGCCGGCGGGCGCTTCTCCCCCGGGCGGACGCCGGTGCGGATCGCGTTGAGCGCCGCGGTGATGGCGTCGCCGGTCGCGGTGCCGCCGCTGGACTCGAGCGCCCGGATCGACGTGCGCACCGCCTCGTGGTCGACCGTCGGAGGCTGCACGAGCTGCGCGTTGTGGTTGAACGCGACGAGTCCGGCGCGGACGCGGCGCGGGAGCCGCGCGACCATCCGGTCGGCGGCGTTGCGCGCGGCGACGAGGCGGTTCGGCGCGACGTCGCGCGCGAGCATCGAGCCCGAGACGTCGGTCGTGAGCATCACCGTGGCCTGCTCGACCGGGACCGCGACCGTCCGCTCCGGCCGGGCGAGGCCGACGAGGAGCCCCGAGAGCGCGAGCGCGTACAGCGCGAGCGGCGCGTGGCGCCGCCAGCCCGGCCGCGTCGGCGCGACGGCCGGCATCAGCGCCGGGTTGGCCCAGCGCGAGGCCTGCGCCGCGCGCCGGCGGCTGTGCACGACGTAGGCCCAGATGCCGACCGGCACCAGGACCAGGCCGAGCAGGAACAGCGGTGCCGCGAACGTCACCGGCCGGTGTCGGTCTGCGCGGGCCGCTCGTCGAGGGTCACGTCGAACGTGCTCGACTGGCCGGCCCGGCGGACCTCGATGCTGATCCGGTCGCCCGGCTTCTTGCCCTCGATCGCCGCGGCGACGTCCTCGGGCTTCTCCACCGTGCGCCCGTCGACCTTGGTGATCACGTCACCCTGGCTGAGGCCCGCGCGCCGCGCCGGGGAGCCTTCGACGGTCTCCTGCACCTCGGCCCCGGCGCCCGACGTCGCGGGCGACGTGCTCACGCCGACCCACGGACGCTCGATCGACGCGCCGTTCTCGAGCTGCGGGACGATCTCGCGCGCCGTGTTCGACGGAACGGCGAAGCCGATGCCGATGTTGCCGCCCGCGCCGCCGGCGGTGGCGATCTGGGAGTTGACGCCGATGACGCGCCCGCGCCGGTCGAGCAGCGGCCCGCCCGAGTTGCCCGGGTTGATCGGCGCGTCGGTCTGGATGACCTCGTCGATCCGGAAGCCATCGGGCGCCTGGATGTCGCGGCCCAGGCCGGAGACGATCCCCGCGGTGGCGGTCTGCGGCAGCCCGAGCGGGTTGCCGATGGCGACGGCGAGGTCGCCGACGCGCACGCCCTTGGAGTCGGCGAAGCCGAGCGGCTTGATGCCGTTGACCGACCCCGGCTCGACCTTCAGCACGGCGAGGTCGGTCCCCGTGTCGGTACCGACGACGCGGGCGTTGATGGAACGCCCCTTCTCGCCGAGCTGCACCTGGACCGTCGAGGCCTCCCCGACGACGTGCGCGTTCGTCACGAGCGTTCCGTCGGAGTCGATGAGGAAGCCCGTGCCGCTGCCGCTGCCGCGCTGGATCGACGCGACGGCCGGGCCCGCGGCCGCGTAGATCTTGCCGACCTGCGACTGGGCGTTGGCGCCCGCGGTCGCGGCGATCGGGGGCGGCGCGGCGGCCTTCTGGGCGCCGGCACCGTCGTCGCCGTCGAGCAGCGTGACCGCGCCGATGGCGCCTCCGGTCACGAGGACGCCGGTGACGACGCCGGCCGCCAGCGCGCGCCGGCCGGCGGCGGGCCGGCGCGGCGCACGACCAGCGTCCTCGTCCAGGCTCGCTGCGGGGGGTGCGGGCGGCCTGGGCGGCGCCGGAGGGGCGTCAGCGACCGGCGGGGGCGCCGAGGGGTCGTAGACCCCGCTCCACAGGTGTCCTGGGGCTGGCCCGCGTCGATAGCGCTTTCGTTCGGTCTCGTCCGGCATGTCAGGCAAGGTAGGCGCGCTTTCTGAGCGGAAGCTGAGGTCGTGTTCAACGAACGCTAAGGGCCTACCCGTTGTTGCGCGCCGGGGGCGCGGCGTGGCGCCGCGCCCCTAGCGGTCACGGTCAGACGCGCTGGATGATCGTCCCGGTGCCGAGGCCGCCGCCGCAGCACATCGTCACGAGGCCGATCTCCTTGTCGGAGCGCTCGAGCTCGTGCAGGAGGGTCGTGAGCAGGCGCGCGCCGGTCGAGCCGAGCGGATGGCCCAGGGCCATCGCGCCGCCGTTGACGTTGACGCGGTCCATGTCCGGGTCGAGCTCGCGCTGCCACGCGGCGACGACCGGCGCGAACGCCTCGTTGATCTCGACGAGGTCGATGTCGTTCATCGCCATCTTGTTGCGCTCGAGCAGCTTGCGCGTGGCCGGGATCGGGCCCTCGAGCATCTTCACCGGATCGCAGCCGACGGTGGTCTGGTCGACGATGCGGGCGCGCGGGGTGAGGCCGAGCTGCTCGGCCTTCTCGCGGCTCATGAGCAGGATCGCGGCGGCGCCGTCGGAGATCTGCGACGCGTTGCCGGCGGTGATCTTGCCGTCGGGCTTGAACGCGGGCTTGAGCTCCGACAGCGTCTCGAGCGACGTGTTCGGCCGGATCCCCTGGTCGGTGACGTACGTGTCGCCGTTGACCTTCATCGGGATCATCTCGCGCTCGAAGCGGCCCTCCTCGGTGGCCTTGGCCGCGTTGCGGTGCGAGCGCACGGCGAGCTCGTCGAGCTCGGACCGGGGGATCTCCCACTGGTCGGCGATCATCTCCGCGCCGAGGCCCTGGCCGACGATGTTGTGCTTGTCCATGAGCTTCGGCGTGAACGCCGGCCCGTACTTCTGCTGGGTCTCC
>CADCVT010000040.1 GCA_902806215.1 uncultured Solirubrobacteraceae bacterium
GCCGCCCGCCGCCGCACGGTTCAGCTCCTCCGCGCGCTCGAGGTTGCGGTCCAGGCGCGGCAGGTAGTTGAGGTGCGCGACGACGATGAAGATGAGGAGCACCGCGCTGGGGAACACGAGCACGAACGGCCCGACGATCCCCACGATGACGCCGACGGCGGCAATCACGCCGACACCCGCGAACGCGTACCTGGCGCGATGGAGGCTCTGCCGCTCCTCGACGGCGCGGTCGACGGCGATCTGCGCCTCGTCCGGCGTAGACAGGACCTCACCGCGCCGGACCGCGACGGTTGTGCGGCGGTCACTCCTCATAGCAAGCCTCATGCAGGGTCAGCATCAGCCACAGCAGCAGGAACGCGACCACCATCGCCCAAGCGAGGACTGCCCACGGCCCCAGCGCCAGGACAAGGGCGCCGTTCTGCACGATCATGCTGCCGATCGGGACGCTCAAGAGCAACAGCCAGGAGGTGAGCTGCGGCCCGTGCGACGTCCCGGACATGTAGCTGCACTCAATGATGTGCTCGAACACCAGGTTCTTGATCTTCTCCTCCAGCGGGGTGAGCGCGATCCCCATCGCGCCGCCGTTGAGGCCCCGGCGACGGCGCGCCCAGCGCGACCCGCGCGAGGCTGTCGACGTCGTCAACGGTTCTCTGTGCGAGGTACGCGTCGATGCGCGGGAGCGCGTCGGTCTCCGGGCGGACGATCCGCAGCGCCTCGCCGATCGACGCGGAGTCGCGGACGGCCAGGCGCTCACCGAAGCCGCCGTCGGGGAGCTGGACGTTCTCGACCTGGTCGACCGCGCGCGCGATCGCGGACTGGATGGACAGGGGCTCGGCCGCCTGCGCCGTCTGCGCGAGCGCGCATGCCAGCGCAACGCCCACAAGCACGATCGCGCGGCGCGCGAACGGCATGCCTCGTCCCTGCCCCCCGCTGACCAGCATCGAGCTCCTCCCCTGCTCCGTTGAGCCAAGCCTGCCGTCGAGTGCGGCGAGCCAGGGCAAGTGCTCAACCTAAGAGTCCACGAAAAGGTGCGTCAAGTAGGTGGACAGCTGTTCGATTGGTTGCATGGTGAAGAACTTGACTGGGCGGCGTGCGGGGCTCGTCAGGACGATGTGAGGTGGCGCTCGCCGCGACGGGCGGGCGTAGTCTCCGCACCGATGAAGTCGACGAGCTTCGCCACCCTCGCCGTGGCCGTGGCCCTCGCGCTCACCGGCGCCTCCGACGCGCACGCCGCCTCGCCCGCCGTCTGCGGTCCGAACGACAAGCCCGAGACCGGCCTGCAGGGCCAGCTCCCCCAGGCCGACCGCGCGGGCGGCCGCGCCGCCGACGGCTACACGTGCAATCTGCAGGAAGTCGGCTTCTTCGAGAGCACCTCGTTCGCGAACTTCGACACGTACGAGAACTGCGCGTACTACAGCGACACGATCGGGCTCTACAGCGCCGAGGGCGGGACGATCGTGCTCGACGTCTCGGACCCGCGCAAGCCGGTGAAGACCGACTACCTGACCGCACGCGCGACGAAGAACGCGGGCGAGTCGCTGCGGGTCAACCGCAAACGCGGGCTGCTCGTCGCCGACCGCTACACGATCCGCGAGTACGGCAAGGCGACCGAGCCGGAGACCGCGCGATCGCTGGCGGTCTACGACGTCAAGGGCGACTGCCGCAAGCCGAAGCTCCTCGCCGACGTGATCATGCCGACCGCCGTCGGGCACGAGGGGTGCTTCCAGCCCGACGGGATGGTCTTCTACATGGCCAGCACGTCGACGATCACGCCGATCGACCTGACCGACCCGACGAAGCCCAAGCAGCTGTCCGAGCCGTGGGACCGCGGCGTGCACGGGTGCTCGACGAGCGACGACGGCAAGCGCGGGTACTTCGGCGACATCGGGACGGGGCGGCTGCTCATCGCCGACACCAGCGAGGTCCAGGCGCGCAAGCCCGGCGCGCAGATGCGCGACATCGGGGAGCTCCCGACGCCGGGCAACGCCGGCCAACAGGCGACGATCCCGGTCACGTACGGCGGCAAGCCGTTCCTGATCGACTGGTCGGAGTACGTCGACCTCGGCCACCAGTGCGTGCCGGGCCAGCCGAGCGAGTCGAACTTCGGCTACCCGATCATCGTCGACATCGCCGACGAGAGGAAGCCGAAGACGGTCTCCAAGCTGCAGACCGAGGTCATGCTGCCGAAGAACTGCGCGGCGGTCCTCGCCGACAGCGTCTTCCTGACCACCACGAGCCTCGACAAGGGCGACGTCTTCCCGCTCATCGGCTCGCGCGTGTTCCTCTACGACTCGCACTACTGCTCGACCGACCGGCTGCACGACCCGACGATCGTCGCGTGCTCGAGCTTCGGCTCCGGCGTGCGGGTCTACGACATCCGCGACCCGCGCGCGCCGCGGGAGATCGCGTACTACAACCCGGGCAGCGTCAAGTCGCCCGACGGCACCGCGTTCATCGCGAACGCGACCGTCGCCCGCCCGGTCGTCCGCAGCGACCTCGGCCAGATCTGGGTCCCGGACATCGCCAAGGGCTTCCACGTCCTGCAGTTCCGCGACGGCGTCTGGCCGTTCGCCGGCCACGACCCGTGCCCGCACGAGGACTACTACCTCGAGCAGTACGACCTCGGGTACGGCGAGTGCCGCGCGCAGCGCTCCAAGACGGTCCAGCTGCCGAGCACGAGGACGTGCCTGAGCCGGCGCGACTTCACGATCCGCCTGCGCGAGCCGCGGCGCGGCCGGATCAAGTCGGTCCGCGTGACGATCGACGGCAAGCGCCGGAAGGTCCGGCTCGGGCGCGCCGGCGGGCGGACGACGGCGCGGATCGACCTGCGCGGCCTGAAGCGCAGCCGCTACACGGTGCGCGTCGTCGTGACGACGTCGCGCGGCAGGAGGATCACCGAGCGGCGCCGGTACCGGACGTGCGTGCCCAGCCCGAGGGCGCGCTCCGCCGCGGCGTCGCAGCTCACCGGGTCGTCGACGCGCCTCGCGCGTATCGACTACACGTGCCGCATCGTCGGCGCGCACACCGTCGCGAGCACCCGGCGCGCCACCGACTAGCGCTGGCGACCTCGGTCGCGGAGCCGTAGGGTGCGTCCGTGCCCTCCCGCCCCATCCTCCTGCTTGGCGAGGGCGACCTCGCGGACGAGGTGCGGGCGGCGCTCGAAGCGCTCGACGCCGAGGTCGTCCGGCTCGTCAAGCCGACCCAGCGCGAGCTGGACGAGGTCTTCGAGCGCGGTCCGGTGGAGCGTGCGGTGGTGGTCTCGCGCGACGACCCGTCGGCGTTGCGGATGGCGCTCATGGTGCGCGACGCCGACGCGGACGTCGAGCTGCTCATCACGTACTTCGACCCGGCGACCGCTCCGCAGCTGTGCGAGCGGATCGGCCACTGCCGCATCGTCTCCATGGCGGACATCGCCGCGCCGACGCTCGCCGGTCCCTGCCTCGATGAGTCGCTCGGAGCGCTGACGATCGAGGACGGCCGCGTGATCGGCGTCAAGACCGAGGGCGAGAAGGTGGAGGAGGTGCCGGTCGAGATCCCGGGCCGCGTGCGCTGGCGCGCGTTCCTCACCGCGCTGCTCAAGCCGTACGACAAGAGCGCGGCGCTGCTGTTCTACGGCGCGCTCGGCCTCGGGGCGATCCTGCTGATCGAGACGGTCGCGGCGTCGCTCGTGCTGCACCAGCACATCGTCGACAGCTTCTACGGCGCGGCGAAGACGCTCGTGACCGTCGACCCGAACGACAAGGTCGCCGACGGGCCGAAGTGGTTCAAGACGGCCGTCTCCGTGCTGATGCTCATGGCGCTGGTGTTCGAGGCGTTCTTCACCGCGGGCGTCGTCAACCGGCTCATCGACCGGCGCCTGACCGGGCTCGTCGGGCGCCGCGCGGTGCCCCGCCGCGACCACGTCATCGTCGTCGGCATGGGTCAGGTCGGGCTGCGGCTGTGCCTGCTGCTGCGCGAGTGCGGGGTGTCGGTGGTCGCGGTCGACGACCGCGAGGAAGGGCAGAACGTCGGACAGGCGCGCGAGGCGGGGCTCCCGGTGGTCATCGGCCGCGGGAACGACCCGTCGCTGCTGCGGCGAGTGTCGCTCCGGCGCGCGCTCGCGGTCGCGGCGGTGACCGACGACGATCTCGAGAACCTGTCGATCGCGATGTCGGCGCGGTCGGTGAGCGAGGACACGCGCGTCGTGCTGCGCGTCGGCGACGGCCGCCTCGCGAACGAGACGCGATCGCTGTTCAAGGTCGGGGTCGTGCGCGACGTGCACCGCATCGCGGCGGCGCTGATCGCCGCGCAGGCGACGGGCTCGCCGGCGAGCAGCGTGCTCTGTCACGAGGACGAGACGCACCTCGTGCACGACGACGGAACGGTGGAGGAGGCGGCGATCGCCGCCTCGACCTAGGAGGGGTCCGCGAGCGCTCCGGGCGGCAGGACGTACCGCAGGGGCGGTCGGTCGGCGCCGGCCGCTGCGGCCGACAGGCGCGCGGCGTGGAGGCCGCGACCGCTGCTCTTGGCGACGGGACGAGCCTCGGGCTCCCCGTCGTGTGCCTCGATCCACTCGACGATCGCGTCCATCTGCGCGCCCTCGGCCATGATGGCCGCGCGCTCGATGGTCGCCCCACCCTTCGCGTCGACACGCGAGAGGCGCTTGACGAGCTTGCGGATCGCAGCGTCGTCGAGCGTGGGCGGAGGGGCCGCGGGCTCTGCGCCCGCGACCTCACCGGTGTCCTCGGAGTCGCCCTGGAAGGGCGAGAGCTCCATGCCGCTCAGGCTAGAGCGGCGTGACGTTGACGGCCTTGGGGCCCTTGTCGCCGGCCTCGGCGTCGTACGACACCTGGGCACCCTCGGCGAGCGACTTGAAGCCGCTGGCGTTGATGCCGGTGTGATGGACGAAGAGGTCCTTGCCGCCCTCGTCGGGCGTGACGAAGCCGAAGCCCTTGTCGTCGTTGAACCACTTGACGGTTCCGGTAGCCATGATGCTCTCCCTACTGGTGTGAACTGCGTACGCGGGAGACGCTTTACGGCGACGACTGCGGGCGCTGAACAACGGTGGTGCCGACTCCGATTGAGTCGACCTTCGCGGTTAAGCCTAGCGTTTCTCGGCTGCGCGTCAAATGCCGGGCGCCCTCGTGCTCACCCGATGGCGCCGTCGGAGCGCAGCCGCGCGACGATCGCGTCCGCGGCGAGGCGCGCGCCGGGCCACCACAGATGCACGCCGTCGTCGGAGCGGATCTGCTGCTCGACGCCGTCGATCGCCATGCGCGACTGGAAGCCGCCGGTCGGCGTGATGATCGGACGCAGGTCGACGACGCCGACGCCGGGGAGCGGCGCCGCCGCCCGGATGACCGCGCGGTTGACCGCGTCGAACTGCCGGCCGAGCTCGACGTCGTCGGGCGCGGGCAGCGTGAGCCAATACACGCGTGCGCCTCCGGCCCGCGACCATGCGCGCATGACCCTGCGGGCGCGGGTCGCGTAGCGGGCGATCCAGCGCGCTCCGCAGCAGCGCGCTCCGCGGATCGGGTAGCCGTCGTTGGCGCCCATCGTCGCGATGACGATGCCGGGTGGCCGTCTCTTCACCTGCCGCTCCGCGTAGGTCGTCCAGTCGAGGAGGTCGGGCTTCGACAGGCCGGTGGAGACGTGGATGTCGGTGCGCACGTGGGCGCGGCCGCCCTGCTCGAGCGCTCCCTTGAGGTAGCGGTCGGTCAGCAGCATCATCGAGTCGCCGGTGACGAGCACGCGCAGCGGGCGCGTCTCGGCGGCCGCCGGAACGGCGAGCAGCACGACGGTGAGCGTGAGGAGCGCCTTTCGCA
>CADCVT010000041.1 GCA_902806215.1 uncultured Solirubrobacteraceae bacterium
CGAAGGTCGACACGCCGTCGGAGCCCGAGCACGACCGCATCCGCGCGCGCCTCACCGCGAGCCCGTGCTTCTTCACCGACCTCCTCGTCGAGTTCGCCGACATGGCGCCCGAGGTCGTGCAGGAGGCGCTGTGGGATCTCGTCTGGGCGGGCGAGGTGACGAACGACGCGTTCGCGCCGCTGCGCGCGCCGAAGCTGACGCTTGCGCGCAACCGCACGCCGACACGGAACGCCCGCCGGCGCTTCGGCTCGCGGCGGAGCGGAGCTCAGGCCCCGGTGCAGGGGCGCTGGTCGCTCGCCGAGTCGCTGTTCGCCTCCGGCCAGGCCGACCCGGGTGCCCGGCGGCGGACCTGGGCCGAGCTCATGCTCGAGCGCTACGGCGTCGTCACGCGCGAGCAGGTCCTCGCCGAGGGCTACCCCGGCGGCTTCTCGATGCTCTACGACTCGCTCGGCTCGCTCGAGACGCTCGGCGTCGCGCGCCGCGGCTACTTCGTCGAGGGCCTCGGCGGCGCGCAGTTCGCGCTCCCCGGCGCGGTCGAGCGGCTGCGCTCGCAGCGCGACGCGTCCGAGGCCGCGCCGCTCGTGCTCGCCGCGACCGACCCGGCCCAGCCGTACGGCGCGGCGCTCCCGTGGCCCAAGCGCGACGAGGAGAAGCGACGCCCTCAGCGCGCCGCGGGCGACCACGTCGTCCTCGCCGGCGCCGAGCCCGTCGTCTACGTCGAGCGCGGCGGCAAGGGCCTGTCGCTGCTCGTCGAGGACGACGACCCGCGGATCGCCGCGTCGCCCGCGGTCCTCGCCGACTTCGTCCGCGCCGGGAAGATCAAGAAGCTCGACTTCGAGCGCATCAACGGCGAGCCGATCGTCGGCTCGGATCTCGAGCCGGTGCTCATGGAGCTCGGCTTCCGCCTCGGCCCCAAGAAGCTCACGCTCACCGCCTAGGGCATCGCGGGGTGTCGGTGAGCGTCGTGTTCTTGGCGGCCTTCGCCGTCGAGGTTGGAGGGAGCAGGGCGACGAAGCTCCCGAGCAGGAGGACCGCGAGCAGAACGATGATCGCCGTCTCGATGCTCAGCCGTCCCTGATCATCGCGGACGCCGCACGTTGCCGTTGAGAGCGGCAAGCGGGAATACGACCTCGGAGCGCTTGACGGCACCTCATCAGCGCGCAAGGATCGACCTCCCGGCCAGTGGAGGATGACGTGCCGCAGGTCAGCATCACGGTCTCAGTCGAGTTGGACGACGACCAGCACGCGCGGATCGCCCGCATCTTCGGGGTCCGGCCCACGCAGATGGACGCGGTGCTCAAACAACTTGGGGCCGCAGCGCTCGAGGAGTACGTGACGGCGTTCAGCGGCGTCCGATCGCCGCAGACGATCAGCGAGTTCCGCGAGAACCGGCTGAACCAGCTCTACAAGCACCTCGACGGCAGCAGCCCGACCGACCTACAGGTCGAGCAGCTGTTCCAGCGCAAGCCGGGCCCGGCGCGAACGTTGATAGCCGGCGTTCGAGCCCGTTACGAGACCGAGGTCGAGGAGCGCCTGCGCGACGAGGGGATCGCCGCACTCGAGGCGGCACAGAAGGTCGACGACGGCAAGATCCGCATCGTCGTGGCCGACTCGCTCGCGACGTACATGAAGGATCTCCTCGCGACGACCGAGGCGCCGCCGATGGACAAGCGCCGCGACGCCGGGCGTACGTACGATCTCTACACCGAGTCCGGCGAAGCCCTCTGCGAGCTGCTCGGCATCCCGACGGCACAGGTGCCTGCGCTGTCATGAGCCCCGCCATCGCTCCGTTCGTCTCCGCCATCAGCGTCATGCTCGGCGCCTACGGGTTCTTCTTCAACGCCTACAAGTCGCGCATCGACGACGGGCTCGAAGCGTCGACCAGCGCGGCAAACAAAGCCGACCGCGACGCCGCCAAGCGCAGGGTGACCAGCGCGCGCAACGCTGCCACGCTGCTGGCGCTCGTGCCGCTGGCTGTGTTCGCGCTCCTCCTCCCGCAGGTGGAGGATCAGCTGGTGGACGGCACATGGGACCTGGCTCGGTACTCGACCCTCGACGTACTGTTCGTGGTCCTGTCGTTCGCGTGGCTCGGGATCTTCCTCGTGGTCGCCGCCCAATGGCGGAAGCTGCAGGCGAAGCTCAAGAGCTTCCCAGCCTAGGCCGGTACCTTGCCGACCGTGGTGCTCCCGAAGAAGACGGTGGAGGCGGCCGGCGGGGTCGTGCTCAGAGACCGCGAGGGCGGCGGCGTCGAGGTCCTCCTCGTGCACCGGCCGCGCTACGACGACTGGTCGCTGCCCAAGGGCAAGCTCGAGCGCGGCGAGTCGTTCGAGGACGCCGCCGTGCGCGAGGTCCTCGAGGAGACCGGGCTGCGCTGCCGGCTGCGCGACGAGCTCGAGGAGGTCCGGTACGAGGACCACAAGGGCCGCCCGAAGATCGTGCGCTACTGGCTCATGGACGTCGCCGAGGACCACGGCTTCGAGCCCAACGACGAGGTCGACGAGCTGCGCTGGCTCGAGCTCCACGCCGCCGCCGCGCTGTTGACCTACGAGCACGACAAGGAGCTCGTCGCGCAGACCGCGGCCGGCGGCCCCGCCGCCTAGGCCTAGGGCAGCTTCTTGCCGGGGTTGAAGAGGCCCTTGGGGTCGAGCGCGCGCTTGACCGCGCGGTGCAGCTCGACCGCGGCAGGCGACCACTGGTTGGCGAGCTGCCCGTTCTTGAGCAGGCCGAGGCCGTGCTCGCCGCTGACCGTGCCGCCGAGGCGGATCGCCATCGCGAAGAGCTCCTCGGCCGCCCGGACGGCCCGCGCGGCCTCGTCGTCGTCGCCGGGCGTGAGCAGGAACGTCGAATGGAGGTTGCCGTCGCCCGCGTGGCCCCACGAGCACGCGTCGAGGCCGTGCCGCGCGCCGAGCGCGATCGCCTCGTCGACCGCCTCGGCCAGCCGGTCGATCGGCACGGCGACGTCCTCGCTGAGCTTCCCGCCGCGCTGCGCGGCGACCGCGTAGGAGACACCCCCGCGCCACGTCCAGAACGCCCGCACGTCGCCCGGGACCACGACGTCGCCGCCGAGCGCCTCGCGGACCTCGGGCAGCGCGGCCGCCACCTCGGCCTCGGTGCCGTCGACCTCGACGACGAGCGCGAACCGCGCGGTCGCGTCGCCGGGGAAGCCGGAGGCCGCCGCGCGCAGGGTCGCGCCGTCGAGGTACTCGATCGCCGCCGGCACGACGCCGCTGGCCATGACCGCCAGCATCGCCTCGGCACCGGCGGCCGCGTCGGGGAACGTCGCCACGACCGGGACCGCCGCCTCCGGTGCGGGCATGAGCCGCAGCCACACCGCGGTGATGACGCCGAGCGTCCCCTCGCTGCCGACGAGCAGCGACCGCAGGTCGTATCCGGCGACGTCCTTGCGCACGGGGCCGCCGAGGCGGACGAGCTCGCCGGGCGCGACGACCGCCTCGATCCCCGTGACCCACGCGCCGGTGACGCCGTACTTGAACGCGTGCGGGCCGCCGGCGTTCGTCGCGACGTTGCCGCCGATCTGCGACGACTCCGGCGCGCCTGGGTCAGGCGGGAACACGAGCCCGCTCTCACGCGCGAGCCGGTGGACGTCGGCCGTCGTGACCCCCGCCTCCACCTCCATCCTCCACAGCAGCGGGTCGAGCGAGCGCACGCGCCGAAGCCGCCCGAGCGAGAGCACGAGCCCGCCGCCCATCGGCACCGCACCGCCGGCGAAGCCCGTCCCGCCGCCGCGCGGGACGATCCCGACGTCGTTGGCGTAGCACCACGCGACCACGGCGGCGACCTCCTCGGCCGTGCCCGGCCGGGCCACGAGGTCGGCGCGCCCGCGCACGCCGGACGCGATGCTGGCGTCCTGGAGGTACGCCGCGGTGGGCTCGAGGACGTGCTCGTCCCCGACGATCGCTGCGAGCTCGCTGCGCACGCGACGGCACGCTAGCGTCCGCCACGTGGCGATCCGGCTGCTCGACGCGGGCGACGCGGGGGCGATGCTCGCCCTGCGCGAGAGCAACCGCGATCACTTCCGGCGCTCGGAGCCCATCCGGCCCGCGTCGTGGTTCACGCTCGCCGAGCAGGAGCGCTGGCTCGGCGGCGTCGAGGACGTGATCCTCGGCGCGTTCGTCGACGACGAGCTCGCGGGCTTCGCGCGGATCGGCCAGATCACCCGCGGCGGCTTCCAGAACTGCTACCTCGGCTACGCGATCGGGGAGCGGTTCGGGAGACGCGGCGTCGCGACCGCGCTCGTGCGCGCGGCGGTCGACCACGCGTTCTCAGGGCTCGGGCTGCACCGCGTCCAGGCGAACGTCCGCACGACGAACGAGGCGTCCAAGCGCGTGCTCCTCAAGACCGGGTTCCGGCGAGAGGGGCTCGCACTGCGCTACCTCGAGCTCGATGGCGCCTGGGTCGACCACGACCTCTTCGCGATCACCGCCGAGGACCGGCAGGGGTAGGGTCAGCGGCATGGCCGACAAGGTGAACCTGGCGGAGAAGCTCGCGACGTTCGACGACCGCTGGAAGCCGCGGATCGTCGCGGACTACAACGACAACAAGGTCGTCCTCGTCAAGGTCGAGGGCGAGTTCGTCTGGCACAAGCACGACGACACCGACGACTTCTTCCTCGTCGTCTCGGGGCGGCTGGCGATCGAGCTCCGCGGCCAGGACGACGTCGAGCTCGGGCCCGGGGAGCTGTTCGTCGTGCCGCGTGGCGTCGAGCACCGGCCCGTCGCGCGCGAGGAGACGCACGTCCTCCTCATCGAGCCGCACGGCACCTCGAACACCGGCGACGCCGGCGGCGACCTGACCGCCGAGCCCCAGCGGATCTAGGAGGCGCCGAGCTCCCGCGCCCTCGCGGCGGCGGCCTCGGCTCCTTGGGTCCACGCGTCGCCGTGGCCCGTCCACACCGTTCGCGCGCCGGTCGCGGCGATCGCGTCGAGGGAGCGCAGCGCGCGCTCGGAGTCCTTCGTCGCGGCCCGCGCGACGATGCGCGGCCCCTCGCGGTCGGTGTACGGGTCCTTCATCACGATCGCGTCGCCGGCGAACAGGACGTCGCGGTCGGGCAGGTGCAGTGACATGTGGCCGTCGGTGTGGCCGGGCGTGAACACCGCGCGCAGCCCACCGGGCAGCTCGTCCCCGTCGCCGTAGGTCTTCAGGTCGCGCAGCGTCTTGCCGCGGATCGCGCCGGACTTCGTCGCGCGCCAGTACAGGCGCAGCGTCGGGAAGTGGCGGAAGTAGACGAGCGGGACGCGCTCGGACTTGGCGTACCGCAACGGGTGGCGGGCGAGCTGCGCGTCGGCCTGCGGCACGTAGACAGGGACGCCGGCCTCCGACCGCGCGCGCTCGGCGAAGCCGAGGTGGTCGAAGTGCGCGTGCGTGATGACGATCGCCTCGAGGTCCTTCAGGTGTGGCTCGACCTGCGACCACGCCGTCGGGAACCCCGCGTCGACGGCGATCTTCCCGCCCTCGGTCTCGATCAGGAACCAGTTGACGACGGACTGATCCTCGAACCTCGTGATGCCGTCGACGGTCTGCTCCATGCGGTCGACCGTACCCTGCGCAGACCAGTTCATGCCCGAGGGCGACACCATCCACTACGCGGCGAACCGCATCCGGCCGATCCTCGAGGGGCACGTCCCGGACGAGCTGCTCACGCCACACGCTCGCTTCCGGCGCGATCGCTGGCCCGAGCGGCTGGAAGGTCGCGCCGTCCGCTCCGTCGACGCGCACGGCAAGCACCTGTTCCTGAGGTTCGAGGGCTCCCTGGTCATCCACTCGCACCTGCGGATGACCGGCTCGTGGGGCACCGGCAAGCAGGGCGAGCGGTGGAAGCGCAACCCGCGCCGGGCGTGGCTCGTCCTGCGCCACGGCGACGGCGAGGTCGTCCAGTTCGACGGCCCGATCCTCGAGCTCATGACCGAGTCGCGCACGCGCCTGGACCGACGGATCTCCGGGCTCGGCCCCGACATCATCAAGCCGGAGTTCGACGAGGCGTCGTTCCTTCGGCGCCTGCGCCAGGACGACCCCACGCGCCCGATCGGCGACGCGCTGCTCGACCAGCGCACGATCGCCGGGATCGGGAACCTCTGGAAGGTCGAGGGGTGTTGGCTGGCGCAGATCGACCCGTGGCGCCGCACCGCAGACGTCTCCGACGAGGAGGTGCTCGGCATCGTCCGCGGCATCCGCCCGCTCATGCAGCAGTCCGCGCGGGACGGCATGCAGGACCGCTACAAGGTCATCTACGGCAGGACCGAGCGGCCGTGCCCGCGCTGCGGCGGCAAGGTGCGCGTCAAGGGCCAATGGGACGACAACCGCCCGACGTTCTGGTGCACGGGGTGCCAGACGTGAGGCGTGTGGCGCACAAGGCGGGCAACACCGGCGACGTCCTCGACGCGGCGATGCAGGCCGGCGTCGACATGCTCGAGTTCGACGTGCTGCCCGAGCGACCGGACGGCTCGGGCGAGCTGTTCCTCGCACACGACTACGGTGACCTCGCCGAGCGTCGCGACACGGTCATGACGCTGGCCGAGGGGCTGGAGAAGGTCTGCGCGACCGGCCTCGACCTGAACGTCGATCTCAAGCTGCCCGGCTACGAGGACCGCGTGGTCGCCGAGCTGCGCGAGCGCGGCGTGGTCGAGCAGGTGCTCGTCTCGACGATGGAGGAGGCGTCGCTGCGGCGGCTGCGCGCGGAGTCGCGCGACGTGCGCATCGGCTGGTCGGTCCCGAAGGTCACGCGCGACCCGTTCCGCTCACCGTTCACCGCGGTGCCCGCCTACGGGGCGGTCCGGGTGCTGCGGCACACGCTGCCGCGCCGGACCGAGCGCGCGATCCGCGAGGGCCGCGTCGACGCGATCATGGCCAACCACTTCGTCGTGACGCCCGACATGGTGCGGCGCGTCCTCGGCGCCGGGGGCGAGATCTACGTCTGGACGGTCGACGACGCGGCACGCATCGCGGCGTTCGAGAGGCTCGGCGTGACCGGCGTGATCACGAACAAGCCGAAGCTGTTCTACCCGACGATCTCGCAGGTGGCGGCCGAGTAGCCGTCCGGGTCCGCGACGGTCACGTTGTGGCCGAAGGTGGTCGCCTTCGTGGCGCGGCGGACGACCTTGTCGCCGCGCTTCCAGCGGAAGTTGACGACGCCGCGGACCTCGAAGCGCTGGCCGGCGTCGGGCTCGAACGGGAAGTCCCAGCCGGACTGGCGCGCCTTGAAGCGCCCCGAGCCGACCGGCTGCCAGCCCGAGTTCGTCGCCTTCGCGGTGAAGTCGGTCCACGTGCCGTCGGTGGCCTTGAACTGGACGCGGAAGCGCATGAACATCCGCTCCTTCTTGCGTCCGGAGCCCGGCATCGACGCGCGCAGGCCCACCGTGTTCGGCTTCTTCGTGGTGTCGCAGGCGTTGACCGTGGACCAGAGGTGACGCGAGCTGTCGACCGTCGGGCCGGCGGCCGACGCGCTCGTGGGGACCGCGAGAAGAGCGATGAGAGCCAGGTGTGACGAACGCACGCGGAGCAGCGTAGTGGTGGTGTGAGTCAGGCTCTGAGCGTGGTCGTGCCAGAAGTTCAAGAGGCTCCGGCGATCTCGTTCGCGGAGCTCTACCGCGACTCCGTCGGCGATCTCTACGCCTACGTCGCGACGATGCTGCAGGACCGCGGCGCGGCCGAGGACGTCGTCGCGCAGGCGTTCGAACGCGCGTACCGCAAGCGGCGCACGTTCGACCGCAAGCGCGGGAACGAGCGCGCGTGGCTGTTCGGGATCGCCCGCAACGCCGCGCTCGACGAGCTGCGCCGGCGCAAGCGCACCACCGCGCTCGTCGCCGAGCCGGGCGAGGTCGCCGCTCCCGACGACCCCGAGCTGCTCGTGCGTCGCGTCACCGTGCGCGACGCGCTGAACCGGATGGAGCCGCGAGACCGCGAGCTGATCGCCTTGAAGTACCACGGCGACCTGAACAACGGGGAGATCGCGAAGTTGCTCGGCACGAGCGAGTCGAACGTCGGAACGAGGCTCCACCGAGCCGTCACCAAGCTGCGGGAGGCCTGCGATGCATGAGCTCGAGGATCTTCTGAAGGACGACGTCCGCGGGACGGCTCCGCAGCCGCGCGACGAGTTCCTGTCGCGGATGGAGGACCAGGTGGAGGCGGGCTTTCCCAAGAAGCGCCGCCGCATCTGGCCGCTGCTTCAGCCGTACGTCCCGATCCTCGCGACGCTCCTGCTGGTCGTCGGGATCGCAGCACCGATCGCGCTGATGGGCAACGGCAGCGACGACGCAGAACCGCTGTCCGGCGGTGGCGAGACGCTCTCGTCGCTGCCGGAGTCCGGCAGCTCCGGCGGGGGTGAGGCTGCTTCGCAGAACGCCGCCGACGAGTCCGCCGCGCAGGTTCCGCAGGCGACGTCGCGCCGCGGCGCGACTGCGCCCGACGCTGCCGGAGGCGCCGACCAGGCGCCCGGCACGAAGGCGCGCCTCGTCGAACGTCGTCACGCGTTGACGGTCTCGACGCCCGCCGACGAGTTCGACGAGACCACGGCCGAGGTGCTGAACGTCGCCGACACGACCGGCTCGATCGTGCAGTCCTCGAACGTGACCGAGCGCGACAACCGCGGCCTGGCGACCTTCGACCTGCGGGTGCCGGCCTCGTCGCTCGACGACGTCCTGCGCGACCTCAGCCGGCTCGGCGAGGTCACCGAGCGCCGGGCCTCGAGCGACGACATCACGGGGACGTACGTGAGCGCCCAGAACCGGCTCGAGGACGCCCGCGACACGCGGCGCGCGCTGCTGCGGGCGCTCGGACGCGCCGACTCCGGCGCGGAGGCCGACGCCCTGCGGGCGCGGATCGCCGACGCGCGGCGCCGGATCGCCTCCGCCGAGCGC
>CADCVT010000042.1 GCA_902806215.1 uncultured Solirubrobacteraceae bacterium
ACCTGGCGTACGGCATTAGATGTGAAGCGGGCGCTGGCGTTCGATGCCGCGTCGGCGCGACGCTCCATGAAGCGTGGGCTCTTGTTCTCGAAGCACGGGTGACTCTGGACGACCTTGAGGCTCCTGTGGTCGGTGGCCTTGAGGTTGGAGGGCCGAACGACGGGGGTTGGCATCGGGGCGGTGGCTCACTGGTGTTCTCGGCTTCGGACAACACTGGAGTTCGGGAGCGGCGGTTGGTCGAGGGGGAGGTGGTCCGGGCGGTTGCTCGTGCTCCTTCGGCCTCGGCTGGTGGGTGCTTCGGCGGCACCGGTGTCGCCTACACGTACACGCAGCCCTGTGCTGGCTCTCGGGGGATCAACGGTCGGCAGTCGATCTCTGTCTCGTCGGTGTGCTCTTGGGGTGACGGCGTCCACTCGATCCGGGGTTCGGCGACGGACACGGGTGGCGGGACGTCGCTGACGGCTGCGGTCCCCGTGAAGGTCGACTGCTCGGCTCCCTCGACCGCGATCGACGCGGGGCCGGCGACTCTCACAGCGGGGCTGACCCTGGAGCCGCTTGTTGCGACGCAGGACGCGGCGTCCGGCGTGGCGACCACCACGATCGACGTGAGCACGGACGGCGGCACGTGGTCGACCTACGATGCGCCCCTCACCGTTGCGGCCGGCCGGACCTACCGCTTCCGCGCACGCGCCACCGACGTCGCGGGCAACGTCGGGCCCTGGACCTACTCCGATGTCGTGACCGGCATCGAGCCGACGCCGCAGGAGCCCGTCGAGGAGCCGGCTCGACCGGACGTCGTTCCGGCGACCGAGCATCCGACGACGCCGACGCCGACGCCGACGCCTCGGGCGTCCCAGCCGCGGTCGGAGCCACCGACGCTCGCTCCACTCGCGGAACCGCCGGCGATCGCACTGAAGGTCCAGCGCCTCGACCCGCAGGTCCGCATCCTCCGCGCGAAGTCGGCGCGCCGATCGCTGACGATCGCGGGGACCGTCGCGAACGGCTACGCGGATCGAATCACGGTCCGCGCTACGACCCGCGGCAGGAGGGTGACGCGACACACCAGCCCGCGGGCCGGGCGCTGGTCCCTGACGCTCCGCCGGCCCGCTCGGGGAGCCACGCGGGTCGTCGTCACGGCCGCGGCAGGCGAACGCTTCACCAGCGCACGCGCCGTCGCGATCGTTCGCTGAACGCCTAGAAGACGTTCGCGCTGAGCCAGTCCTCGGCGTAGAACGCGAGGAAGAGCGGTACGAGCACCCACATGAGCGGGTGCACCTCGCGGACCCGGCCGAGCACCGCCATGACGACGACGTAGCCGATCACGCCGAAGCCGATGCCCGCGGCGATCGAGAACGTCAGCGGGATGCCGGCGATGATGAGGAACGCGGGGATCGCGTCCTCGGGTCGCTGCCAGTCGATGCCCTGGACGAGCCGCGTCATCAGCGCCCCGACCATGATCAGCGCGGGTGCGATCGCCGGGTGGATGAACGTCTCCTCGGCGATCATCACGCCCTGGCCGACGAGCTCGATCAGCGGCACGAAGAAGATCGCCAGTGCGAACAGCAGGCCGGTCACGACGGCGGCCAATCCGGTGCGCGCGCCCGCGTCAATGCCCGCGCCGCTCTCGACGTACGTCGTCACCGACGAGACGCCGAACGCGCCGCCGCCGGCCGCGGCCGCGCTGTCGACGAGCAGCACGCGCTTCATCCCCGGCAGCTCCTCCTTCTCGTCGGTGAGCTTGGCCGACGAGCCCAGCGCCACCGCCGAGCCGATCGTGTCGAAGAAGTCCGTCATGAAGAGCGCGAAGATGATCGGCACGAGCGACCACGTCAGCGCCGCCTCGAGGTTCGACGGATCGAGCGCGTCGCCGATCGTCCCGAAGTCGCTCGACCCCGGCCACGCGGCGACGGCCTTCGGCGTCTCGAGGACCCCGAAGATGAGGCCGAGCACGGTCGAGGTGAAGATCGCGCCGAGGATCGCCCCGCGCACGCCGCGAGCGGAAAGAGCAAGTCCGACGAGCAGGCCGGCGAGGGCGATCATCGGTGCGCCCTTGGTCAGGTCGCCGAGGCCGATGCCGGTCGCCGGGTTGTTGACGACGATGCCGCCCTCGCGCAGCCCGACCAGCGTGATGAACAGCCCGATGCCGACGCCGATCGACAGCTTGAGCGCCATCGGCACCGCACGCACGACCGCCTCGCGGAGACCGGCCAGCACGAGCACGACGGCGACGAGGCCCTCGATGACGACGCAGGCCATGCCCACCGGCCACCCGAGCTCGCGCCCGAGGATGAGGTCGAACGCGACGATCGCGTTGATGCCGAGGCCCGACGCAAGCGCAAACGGCACGTTGGCGAAGATGCCCATCGCGATCGAGGCGATCGCCGCCGCGAGGGCCGTGGCCACCGCGACGGCCTCGAACGGCACGCCCGCCGCCGACAGGATCGCTGGGTTGACGAACAGGATGTACGCCATCGTCAGGAACGTCGTGAGGCCGCCGAGCGCCTCGGTCTTCACGGTGGTCCCGCGGGCGGTGATCTGGAAGCGTCTGTCGAGGAAGTCGGCCATAGGAAGGCGGGCAAGCTAGCGACCGTCCCGCGGTGCCTCCGTCCTGCGCAGCGCGGCCCGCGCCCAAACCCCGCAAAGAGGGGGAAGAACGTACGTCGGAAAGCGTCAGCGAGCGCGCGCCGCTCAGAGCCGCGGGCGCTCCGTCCCCCTGAGAGCCGGGATGCCGAGGCAGACGGCAAGCAGGATGCCAACGAGGACTGGGAGGTCGAGCAGCGTCGCCGGCCCGACGCAGAACGCCGTCAGCGCGAGCAGCTCCGCGACCCTCCACGACCTGCGCGGCCCCGCTCGCCGGTCGGCCGGTCAGCCCGCCGCCGATCCGCGAGCCGCCACAGCAGCCCGATCGTCACCGCCAGCAGCAGCGCGAACACCACGAACGCGGCAATGGCCAGGCCGGAGGCCTCCTCGCTGCCGCCGCCGACGAAGGTGAGTGCGGCGTGGAACGTCAGCGAGTGCAAAGTGGCCCCGGCAGAACCCACGCGTGACAGCACCCGCCGCTCGCAGGCAGCGCACCCACGGCGCGCCGCGCTTAGGGTTCGTCGCCCGATGCGGACCCTCGCACCGATCCTGATCGCGCTGCTCGTCGCGACGGCCGCCTCCGCGCAGGCCGGCATCCCGGTCGACGCCGGCTCGGCCGCGCACCTGACGGTCACGAACCTCTCCGAGGTGGGAGGCCCCGGCGACCGCACGGTCGCGGCCGCCGGCGACGTCAACGGCGACGGGCTCGGCGACGTGGTCGTCGGTGCGCCGAACGCCGGGGAGCGCCGCGCTCCGCGCGGCGAGGTGCTCGTCGTCTTCAGCCGCCGCGACCGGACGACGGTCGACGCGCGACGGTTCGGCTCGGCCGGTCTGCGGATCCTCGGCCCGCCGGCGCGCGACATCCGGCTGACGGGTGAGGACGAGCAGCCGCAGACGTTGCGCACGGGGGAGGGCGTCGGGTCGGAGGTCGCACCCGCCGGCGACGTCAACGGCGACGGCCTGGCCGACGTGCTCGTCGGGGCGCCGTTCGCCGGCCCGTCGCGCGCGGACGGCAGCGTCCCGCGCGGTCGCGCCTACGTGGTCTTCGGCCGTGCACAGCCCGGCATCGTCGACCTCGCGCGTGAGCCGGGTGCGGCGGTGCGGCTCGAGCCGCCAGACGACGCCTTCCTCGCGGGCACGTCGCTGGCGCCCGCCGGCGACGTCAACGGCGACGGGCGCGGCGACCTCGTCATGGGCGCTTTCGGCTCCCGCCGGGGCAAGCCGACCGGATGGGTCGTCTACGGCGGCGCGCTGCCGCCGACGGTCCGGCTCGGCGCCCTCGGCGACGGCGGCGTGACGTTCCTCGGCGTCGGCGGGTCGCTCCGCGTTGCCGGCGCTGGCGACCAGGACGGCGACGGCCTCGGCGACGTCGTCGTCGGCTCGCCGCTCGACGGCCCCGACGACCGCGGGCGCGTCCGACTCCTCACCCGGCTGCAGGGCGGTGGGTCGCGCGACCTCGCGAGCGCGCCCGGGCTGCTCGGCGCCAAGGAGGACCACTTCGGGAGCTCACTCGCCGGCGGGCGCGACGTGACCGGCGACGGACAGCCGGACGTCGTTGTCGGCGCGCCGAGCGAGAGCGACGCCTACGGCCGTCGCGGGAAGGTCCAGGTCATCCCCGGGCCGTGGCCGACGCAGTTCACCGAAGCGCGCGCCGTCGCCGGCCCGAGGATCGTCGAGGGCGCGGCGGCCGGCGGCCTCGGGCGTACCGTCGACCTGCTGCCCGACGCCTCCGGCGACGGACGAGCGGAGGTGCTGGTCGGGCAGCACCTGACCTCCCCGGCGTGTCGCCTCGGAGCCGGGTCGGCGTGGATCTTCGACGGGCGCCCTGAGCCAGGCCCGTTCACCGTCGGCGCCGCGAGCGGGTGGACGCGACTGACCGGCAGCACGTTCGGCGGCGGGAGCGGCGCGGCCGTCGCGGCGGCCGACGACGTCACCGGCGACGGGCACCCCGACGTGCTGATCGACAGCCAGCCCGAGGACGACGCGACGCTCGACCGGGCAGTGACCCGGACCGTGCAGGTCGTGCCCGCGCCCGCGCCCTCGCCAGGACCGGTCGCCATCACCCCGTCCCCGGAGGGTGCCGCATGCTTCACGGCGCAGGTGCCGCGCTCGTCGGCGCAACGGCTGCTGCGCACCGGACGGCTCGAGGTGCGCCTGCGCTCCTTCGTCCCCCTCGGGCGCCGCGCGAGCGTGCTGTTCGAGCTGACGCCGGTGAGCCGGAAGGCCCGCCGCCGCTTCGTCGGAGCGTCGTTCCGCGTCCGGCCGATCCGGCTGCGGAGCCCGGGCTCGGCGACCGCGACGATCCGCCTCAACCGCAAGACCCTGCGCAAGCTGCGCCGGGGCGACCGCGTCGAGATCGTCTTCTTCGGCGACACGGGCACGACGAGCACCCGGTTCACCGTCGGCTAGTCCGGGACGTCGCCGTTCGACGACTGGCGGCGTGCGAACTCCTCGAGCAGGAGCTTCGAGTGCATCGCTCCGATCAGCTCGCGCAGGGGCTCGGCTCCGGCGGCGACGATGTCGGCCGCTCGTTCCTCTCCCGCGAGGCGCTCGGAGAGCACGTCGACCTCCTCGCGGACGAGGGGTTCCAGTGCGCGGAGGTAGCGCAGCGTGTCGTAGACGGTGAAGCCGATGCTCTCGTCGTAGCCGCCCGCCCGGAAGCGCCCGATCGCGTCGATGATCCGCACGTCCTCGGGGCCGAAGCCGCCGGCGTCCTCGGACAGCGCGCCGATCTCGATCAACCGGTCGAGCACCTCGTCGGGGAGGGTCGTCGAGAGCGAGGAGCGCGGCACCCGCGCGCCTGCGCCGAGCACCTCCCGGATGACGCGCAGCGGCATGTACCGCTCCTCCTGCAGGCGCTTGATCGTCTGCAGCCGCTCGACGTACTCCGGCGGGTACCACGCCATGTTGCGCGAGGTCTTGACCGGCTCCGGCAGGAGCCCCTCGCGCAGGTAGTGCTTGATCGTCGCCGCGCTGACGCCCGAGCGCTCGGCCAGCTCGGACATCTTCAGCAGGCCCTCTACGCCAGAAATGACCCCGACGCCTCCGTGGCCGGGCCGGCGACCGCGCCGGACTCCTTCAGCGCCGCGATCGCGTCCTCCTCGTAGCCGAGCGAGCGCAGCACGCTGTCGGTGTGCTCGCCGAGGCCGGGGCCGGGCAGGCGGTTCGCGTCGCCGGGCGTGCGCGACATCTTCACCGGGACGCCGAGCAGCTTGACCGGGTTCACGGCGCCGGGCTGGTCGAGCTCGACGACCATCTCGCGCTCGCGCACGAGCTCCGACGACAGCGCCTCGTCGACGTCGAGCACCGGCTCGAGACAGCAGTCGACCTCGGAGGCGAACTCCTGCCACTGCGCGCGGGTGCGCTCCATGAACACACCCTGGATCTCCACGTGCGCCGGGGACCCCGGGGGCGAGAACTGCTGGTCGATCAGGTCCTCGCGACCCACGCCACGGCACCAGGCCTGGAAGAACTTCGGCTCGAGCGCGCCGAACGTCACCCAGCCGTCGGCGCACTGGTACGGGCGGTAACAGACGAGGCCGCCGTTCAGGGCTCCGGTGCCGCGCCCCGGCACGACGCCGTCGGCCAGGAATTGCCCCGCGACCATCGCCATCCACTACAGCGCGCCGTCGGCCATCGAGACGTCGACGACCTGGCCCTCGCCGGTGCGGTCGCGCTCGCGCAGCGCGGCGAGGATCCCGAACGCGGCCATCAGCGCGCCGCCGCCGAGGTCGGCGATCTGCCCTGCGGACTGCATGGGTCGCGAGTCGGGCGACTCGCCGGTGAGCCCGAGCAGGCCGATGAGCCCGAGGTAGTTCATGTCGTGCCCGGAGCGGTCGCGATACGGGCCGGTCTGGCCGTAGCCGGAGATCGCGCAGTAGACGAGCCCCGGGTTCTCCTTCTTGAGCTCGTCGTAGCCGACGCCGAGGCGGTCGAGCACGCCGGGCCGAAACGACTCGACGAGGACGTCGTAGTCCTTGACGAGCCGCCGGAGGATCTCCTTGCCATCGTCGGTCTTGAGGTTGAGCCGGATCGACTCCTTGTTGCGGTTGAGCGACAGGAACAGCGCGCTCGAAGCGCTCTGCTCCGCACCCTCGTGGTGCGGCGGCGACCAGCGGACGTAGTCGCCCATGCCGGTGTCCTCGACCTTCAGGACCTCGGCGCCGAAGTCGGCCATGAGCAGCGTGCAGAACCCGCCCGGCAGCAGCCGTGACAGGTCGAGGACGCGAACGCCCTCCAGAGGGAGACTCACGCCGCCACCTGCTTCGGGACACCGAGGATCTCGCGCGCTTCGGCGACGGACGCCGGCCGCCGCCCCGCGTTCACCGTCATCTCGCGCGCCTTGGCGATCAGGTCACCGTTCGAGCGGGCCATCGTGCCGTCCGGCAGGTAGAAGTTGTCCTCCAGGCCGACGCGGATCGAGCCGCCGAGCGTCAGCGCCGCGCCGACGAGCATCCACTGCTTGCGCGAGATCCCGATGACGCCCCAGTGCGAGCCGGCCGGCACGTTGTCGGCCATCGCGGCGAGGTTGCGCGCGGTCGGCGGGACGCCGCCGACGATCCCCATGACGCACGAGACGTGCAGCGGCTCCTTCAGCACGCCCATGTCGACGAGCACCGGCAGCGAGCCGACGTGCCCGAGGTCGAAGCACTCGTGCTCGGGCTTGATGCCGAGCTCGCTCATCACGTTGAGGAACTCGATGATCTCCGAGAACGGGTTCTGGAAGACCGTCGCGAACACGAACTCCTTGCGCCGCGAGGAGTACTTCGCGTAGTTCATCGAGCCCATGTTCAGCGCGGCGACGTCGGGCCGCAGCTCGCGCAGGTAGGCGATGCGCTTCTCGAGCGGGACGCCGATCGCGCCCGTCGAGTAGTTGATGATCACGTCGTCGACGGCGTCCTTGATCGCCTCGGTGATCGCGCGGAAGTCCTCGATCTCGTACGACGGGACCCCGTCGGGCGTGCGCGCGTGGATGTGGATCATCGACCCGCCCTCGTCGACGACGCGGCGCGCTTCGGCCGCGTACTCCTCGGGCGTGTACGGGATCGCCGGACACTGCTCGCGGTTCGCTATGGCGCCCGAGATCGAGCAGGTGATGACGACGGGTTCGTCGAGCATCTAGTTCGCGCACTCCTTCGCACCGAGCTCGTTCGCGAGCCGGTCCGCCTCGGGCGTCTTGACCTTCTCGATCTTCTCGGCCGCCGCGACGATCGCCTTCTCGTCCTTGGCCTGCGCGGCGTCGCGCAGCTCGGCGAGCGCGGGCTTGATCTGGTCGTCGGTGCCCTTCTTGATCTCCTCGATGAACTTGTCGGCCTTCTCGCCGTCGTCGCCCGACGGCCGCTCGAGGTCGTCGAGCTTGCCGACCGCCTCGTCGACCTTCTTCTCGAGGTCGGTCGCGAACTGCTCGATCTCGGCGACGCTCTCGGGCTCCTTCAGCGAGTCGCCGGTCCGCTCGAGGTCCTTGCAGACCCTGTTCGCGTCCGCGGCGAACTCCTGGCGGGTGGGTCCGTCGTCGCCGCCGGGCGTCGGGATGTCGTCGAGCTTGCCGACAGTCTCGTCGACCTTCTTCTCGAGCTCGGTCGCGTACTGCTCGATCTCCGCGACGCTCTCGGGCTGCTTCAACGTGTCGCCAGTCCGCTCGAGGTCCTTGCAGACCTTGTTCGCGTCGGCTGCGTACTGCTG
>CADCVT010000043.1 GCA_902806215.1 uncultured Solirubrobacteraceae bacterium
CGCGTCCACGGCTACTACGTCCTCCCGTTCCTCCTGGGAGACCGCCTCGTGGCCCGGGTCGATCTCAAGAGCGGCCGGGCCGCGTCCGCCCTCCTCGTCCAGGCCGCACACGCCGAGCCCGACGCGCCACCGGAGACAGCCGAGGCCCTGGCCGCCGAGCTCCACCGGATGGCCGGCTGGCTCGGACTCGAAGCCGTGACGGTCGTCGGAGCGGGAGACCTCGCACCCGCGCTGCGCAGCGCCATCACGCCCCCCAGCTAGACGGACCGCGCGCCGAGCCACCCATCGAAGGCCTTCCGCACCATCGCGGACGGTGTGCCACCACGGACGCGAGGCCAACCCCGGGGACCGCCCCCCAGGACCCTTGGGTCCCTTGGGGGACTGTCCCCTCACAAACCGGGGGGACTGTCCCCGCAGGTGCGTATTCCGCGCGCCGCGAAAGCGCCGCATGCACGGCGAATCGCCCCCGGGGACTCACCCCTCACATGCGTGTTTCGCAACACCTGCGGGCCGCACGTCGCACGGAGAACCTTGGGGGACAGTCCCCTCACAAAGCTTGGGGGACTGTCCCCTCAGGTGCGTGTTCTGTGCGCCTCGAAGTCGCTGCACACGTGTCGAACCGACCTTGGGGACTGTCCCCTCATGTGCGTGTTCTGCAACACGCTCAGCGGGTGAAGACGAGCTTCGTGTGGTCCTTGACGATCGCTTCTCCTGCCTCCTCCCATCGGACCAGTCGGTCGGTGATGCGGGCCGGGTCGAGGCGGCCGTTCGCGGTCATCGCGAGGAGCGTGGGGATCACCGGGCGGGCGGCGACGCGGCCGACGTGGAGGTGCAGGCCGATCGTGTAGGCGGCGAGCATGTTGATCGGGACGTCGCCCTCGAACAGGATCCCGGCGTGGGTGCAGTGGCCGCCGGGCTCGGTCGCGTCGAGCGCCAGCCGCAGGCCGTCGGCCGTCGACGAGCCGTCGCCGACGATCCCGTAGCGGTGGCGCTCGGGATCGGCCTCGAGCGCGTTCGCGCCGAGGTCCGACGCGACGGCCAGCCGGTGCGGATCGGTGTCGACGTAGTCGACGCGGCCCGAGCCCAGCGCGACGGCGATTCCGACCGCGTAGAGCGCGATCGACCGCGTCCCGCCGCCGAGGATCAGGACGTCAGCGCCGGGTCGTTCGGCGAGGAACGGCGCGACCATGCGCCAGCCGTCGGGGATGTTGTCACTCGCGCTCGCGATCGCCGCCGGATCGAGGCCTTCGGGGACCTTCACGAGCATCGCGTCGGCGAACGGCACGCGGACGAGGTCGCTCAGCAGGCCGCCCCACCCGCCGCCGGCGGCCCCGAACCCGTACATGCTGAGCGGCGGCACGTTCTCGCACGCGTCCGTCCCGCCGCGGCGGCAACGCTCGCACGTGCCGCACGAGATCTGGAACGGAACGACGACGCGGTCGCCGACCGCGACCGACCGCACCGCGCGCCCGATCTCGACGACCTCGGCGACGCCCTCATGGCCGAGCGCGATCGGCGCTGGGAACGGGCTCTCGCCCCGGGCGATCATCAGGTCCATGTCGCAGGTCGCGACGGCGAGCGGCCGGACGAGCGCCTGGCCGTCGCTCTCGAGCTCGGGCTCCGCGACCTCCTGCCACGTGATCCGTCCTGGCTCTTCGAGGGTCAGCTGCTGCATCCGAGGTGCTCCGTCCGGTCCGTAGGTATACCGACCGGTATGTATACTCAGTGGCATGGCCTCGACGCAACCCCCGGCTCGTGAGCGGCTGCTGCACGCGGCGGCGCTGCTGACCTACACCGGTGGGATCGAGGCGACCGGCGTCGACGCCATCGCGCGGACCGCCGGCGTCACCAAGCGGACGCTCTACCAGCACTTTCGCTCGAAGGACGAGCTCGTCGGAACGGCGCTCGAGCTCCGCGACCAGCCGGCGCTCGACGCGCTGCGCACGGCCGTCGACCGTCGCGTGTCCCGTGGCGCGAAGCCGGTCGATGCGCTCTTCACGACGCTCGCCAAGCTCTTCGGCGGCGACGCGTACCGCGGCTGTGCGTTCCAGAACGCCGGCCTCGAGGTCGCCGACCCGGCGCATCCCGTGCACCCGGTGACGCGCAGCCACATCGACGGCCGGGCGGCGCTCGTCGCGGACCTCTGCCGAGAGGAGGGTGTCGACGACCCCGAGGTCCACGAGGCGGTGCGCCTCATCGTCGAGGGAGCGTTCGTCGTCAGCGCGACCCAGCGCGACGCGGCGGTCGCTGCGCGCGCCGCAAAGGCGGCAAGGCGCGTGCTTCAGAGGTAGTCGGCCGTCAGCTCGTCGACCCGGGCGGGTCGGCGGACGCGGCCGGCCGGGTCAGGGCAGACGCCGGGTCGGCTCGTCGTCGAAGCCGAGCTGGTCCGGGTGCGGCCGGTCGTCGTCGCGCCGCGCCGGGTCCTCGAACAGCCGCCGCGTCGGGGGCTCCTCCTCCGACGACGGATCAGCCGGCGGGAGCCTGCGCGTGAGCTCCTCGGCGGGATCGGCGGGCCGGTCGCGCCGCGGAGGGATGTCGAACTCCGGCGCGTCGGCGGTCAGGTCGGGGCGGACCGGGCGCTCGCGCGCCTCGAGCTGATCGCTTGCCACCGCGTCGATGCGTTCCTCGACCCGGGCGATGCCGGCGCGCAGGGCGGCCGTTGACGTCTCCAGCTCGGTCGCCCGCTCCGTGGTGAGCTCGGCGAGACGTGTCTCC
>CADCVT010000044.1 GCA_902806215.1 uncultured Solirubrobacteraceae bacterium
CCGCTCCGCCGACCCCGCCGACCGAGCAGCCGGCCCCGCCCTCGTGAGCACGGCGGCGCCGCCCGAGACGCCGGCCCCGGCGCCGGGCACGATGCACTGCCCGCGCTGCGGCGCGGCCGTGCCGCCCGACCAGGACTGGTGCCTGGAGTGCGGCCAGGCGGCGCGCACACAGGTCGCCGCCACGCCCCGCTGGAGGATCCCGATCGCCATCCTCGCGACGATCGCGGCCCTGGCCCTCGCCGCCCTCGCCGTCGCGTTCGTCGACCTGACGTCGGACCCCGAGGGATCGGTCACCACGGCTACGACGGCGCCGACTGCGCCTCCGACCGAGACGGTCCCGCCGACCGAGACGCTCCCGCCGACGCCGGGCACGCCTCCGACGACTCCGGGTGAGACTCCGGCGCCCGGGACGACCGTGCCGCCTCCGACTCCTGAGGGGACCCCGGCGCCCGGGACGACCGTGCCGCCCTCCGGTGGTGCTCCGGCGCCCGGCACGACCGTGCCGCCTCCGCCGACGGCTCCTCCGTCGGCTACTCCGGGCGCGGAGCCGGCGAACCCGTAGTTCGCGCTGAGCTCCGTCCGCTGGCGGTGGCTCGGGTCGGCTTCGGATCCGACAACTGCGACTGGTCAGGGCAGCAGGTCTCTTCGCGTTCTGGCGCTCCTCCCGATCTCGCCTCAGGACGCAGCTTGCCGCCGGTGGAGCTCCTCCGAAGCGGCGTGACAACTCGCCACTCGGCGTCGTCTGGGCGGCGACTGGCCACTTGACCACCTATACGGTGGAAATCGCGCCACTCGACAGGGCCGAGCGATCGAGTGTCCACTTGTGCACGACCACTCGTGGGAGCTCTACGGGCGGCTAGCCGCGGGATCCCACGGCAACGACGGGAGACAGTGCCCGCTGGAAAAGCTGTTCTCCCTGACCAGTCGCCGTTGTCGGATCCGCGATGGCCCGAGCCACCGAGAGCGGACGGAGCTCCTCGCGCCTAGAGCGAAGGCCAGAACGACGAGAGGCGATCCTGGGCTGCCGAAGCCTGCGGATGCCGAGTGAGCCCATCGTCCACAGCAGGCACGCCATCGGCGCCGAGCACCGACAGGACGTCACACAACGACCGCGCCAACGCATCGACGTCGTAGCCACCCTCCAGCACCAGCGCGACCGGCGCGCCGCACGCAGCAGCCGCCCGCCGCACGCTCGCGGCCATCGCCGCGAACCCCGCGTCCGTCACGCGGCACGTCGCCAACGGATCGTCGACGTGCGCGTCGAACCCGGCGGACACGAGCACGAGCTCCGGCTCGAACGACCGCACCAGCGGCCCCACGACGTGCTCGGTCAGCGAGCACCACACGTCGTCGCCGGAACCACCCGGGACCGGCAGGTTGACCGTGAAGCCGGCACCGGGGCCGCTCCCGACGTCCGAGGCGGGCCCGCTCCCCGGGTACAGCGGCGACTCGTGCGCCGACACGAAGAGCACGTCGGGCGACGCGTGGAAGATGTCGTTCGTCCCGTTGCCGTGGTGGACGTCCCAGTCGAAGATCGCCACGCGCGACAGCCCGAGCGCCGTGATCGCGTGCTGCGCCGCGACCGCCACGTTGTTGAAGAAGCAGAACCCCATCGCCCGCGCGGCCTCGGCGTGATGGCCCGGCGGCCGATGGATCGAGGCCGCGACGGGAGACGAGCCTCCGACGACGGCCTCGACCGCCGCGACCGCTCCGCCCGCGCCGTGCAGCACCGCGTCCCACGTCCCCGCCGACGCGTAGGTGTCGGCGTCGACCGCCCCGCCGCCGGAGGCCACCAGCCGCGAGATCGAGTCCACGTACCCCGCGGGGTGCACGCGCTCGAGCGCCTCCCGCGACGCGGCAGGCGACGCCTCCCGTGCCCAGCCGAGCGAGTCGCGCGCCGCGAGCGCGGCCTCGATCGCGCGGATGCGGTCGGCGCGCTCGGGATGCGCGCCGGTGTCGTGCTCCAGCGAGGACGGGTGGGAGAACAGGACGCCCGGCAAGGTCGCCGGTACGGTACTCGGGCCGATGAGTGCCCCCCACGACTCCGACGTCGTCGTCGTCGGCGCCGGCGGCGCCGGGCTCTTCACGGCGCTCACCGCCGCCGACGAAGGAGCGACGGTCGCCCTGGTGTCCGCGACGCCGCTCGCACAGACGGCGAGCTACTGGGCCCAGGGCGGGATCGCCGCGGCGCTCGCGATCGACGACTCGCCCGAGGATCACCTGCGCGACACGGAGATCGCCGGCCGCGGCCTCACGCGCCGCTCGGCCGCGCAGGTGCTCGTCGAGCAGGCTCCCCGCGCCGTCCGCCGCCTCGAGGAGCGAGGCGTGCACTTCGACGCCGACCGTCGCGGGAACCTCAGCCTGGGCCTGGAGGGCGGGCATGGCAAGCGGCGCGTCGTCCACGCGGGTGGCAGCGCGACGGGCCGCAGGGTCGTCCGCGACCTGTCGGCGCTGGCGGTCGAGCACCCGAAGATCACCATCTTCGAGGGCGCTCGCGCCGCCGACCTGTGGATCGACGCGGAGCGCGTCGCCGGCGTCCTGCTCGAGGACGGCCGCGCGATCCGCGCCCGCGGGACGATCATCTCGGCCGGGGGCGCCGCCGCACTGTGGAGCCGCACGACGAACCCGCCGGGCAGCACCGGCGCCGGCATGGTCCTCGCGCATCGGGCCGGCGCTCGGCTCGCCGACCTCGAGTTCCTCCAGTTCCACCCGACCGCGATCACCGGCATCCCGCGGCGGGAGGGCTTCCTCGTCACCGAGGCGATCCGCGGCGAGGGCGCGACGCTCCACGGCGCGGATGGCGAGCGCTTCGTGGAGGAGCTCGCCCCGCGCGACGAGGTCGCGCTGGCGATCTACGAGCAGCTCCAGGCGAGCGGCGCCCCCAGCGTCGGCCTCGACATGCGCGACGTCGACCCGGGGCTCTTCCCCAACGTCGTGCAGGCGCTGCGCGAGTCCGGCCTGGATCCGCAGCGCGAGCTCATCCCGGTCTCCCCCGCGGCCCACTACATGATGGGCGGCATCGTCACCGACCTGCACGGGCGCTCGACCGTGCCTGGCCTGCTGGCGGTCGGCGAGTCGGCCTGCACGGGCCTGCACGGCGCGAACCGCCTCGCGTCGAACTCGCTGAGCGAGTGCTTCGTCTTCGGCGCCCGCGCCGCCTGCGCGGCCCTCGACGAGCCCGCTTCCACGGCCACGGAGCCTCCGGCTCCGGACCCGGTTCCCCAGCCCTCGGCGGTGACCCGCGAGGCCATGTGGAAGCACGCCGGCCTGGTCAGGACCCCGGAGGGCCTGGGGAACCTACGCATGGACCCTCATCCCCTTGCAAGACTGATTGGATCCTGCGCGCTTCACCGCCAGGAGAGCCGGGGGGCGCATCGTCGCGCAGATCACCCGGCAACCGACCCGGAGCTCGACCTCCATCACGGCGTGGTGACGCGCCAGAACGCCGTCCAGTACGAGCGCTGGGCGTAGCTCGCCCATCCCCTTAACGCGAACTCAACATTGTTCGCGTTCTGAACTCAAACGTTCATGGGAACGATCAGAGTTGCGTCGGGGCTCTACAGGAGGGATTCCAGGGTCATATGTTTCAGTTCAGTCGTGCGATCTACCGGGAGATCGCATCAGACATCGATTGTCAGGCCTGTCTCCCGGGACAGAGCGCACACGAGCACGTGCTCAAGTCGTGCGAGGCAACGATGGAGCGCCTTTCGGGGGACAGGCACTACTTCGCCAAGCCGTCACGCACGCTCTTCAACGACATCCGGTTCTGCTTTCCGATGTCCGCGCAGGCCAAGGTCTGGAGCGTCGTGACGACCTACATCGCGGCGGCCGAGGAGTATCTGGATCAGCTGCCGGTGGCCGGCTGCGACGTGAACGGCAACCCGCTGTCGTGCCGGGCGACGACGCGCAAGGGCACGGCGTGCCAGCGCATCCCGCTCCCCCACAACGGCTACTGCCCGTCTCACCAGCACCTGGCCGAGACCGAGGAGCACGAGCTCGTCGCCGCATAGAACGTGACATCGCCCGAAGGTCCGAGCTTGCGAGGACCGGAGGGCGAAACGTCGTCTTCCCGCACGCGTAGCGACCGTTCGATTCGGTAGACCTGACGCCCATGCTGCTGCTGGGCGTCGACGTCGGCGGGACCTTCACCGACGCCGTGCTCGTCGCGGGCGGGCAGGTGATCACGGCCAAGGCGCCGACCACGCCCGAGGACCAGTCCGAGGGCGTCATCGCCGCGGTGTCCGCCGCCCTGGAGCGCGCGGGACGGCGACCAGAGGAGATCGGGGCGTTCGCCCACGGGATGACCGTGGCGACGAACGCCCTCCTCGAGGGACGCGGCGCGCGCACCGCGCTCGTCATGACGGAGGGGTTCACCGACGTCGTCGAGCTCGGCCGGCAGGCCCGCAAGGACCTCTACCGCCTGTGTGCGGCGCACCCGCCCCCGCTCGTCCCGAGCGAGCGCCGCGTGGCCGCACCCGAGCGCGTCACCCCGCGCGGCGTGCAGCGACCGCTCGGCGACGAGGGCGCCGACGCCGGCCGCCGCGAGGTGGAGGAGCTCGACGTCGAGTCGGTCGCCGTCTGCCTCCTGCACGCCGACCGCTTCCCCGAGCACGAGCGCGCCATCGGGGCCGAGCTGCGGTCGCGGCTGCCCGAGGTCCACGTCTCGCTCTCGCACGAGGTCGTCGGGACGTTCCGCGAGTTCGAGCGCGCGGCGACAACCGAGGTCGACGCCGCTCTCTCGCCGCTCCTCGCCCGCTATCTGCGGCGCCTGGTGGAGCGCTGCGCCGAGCAGGGGCTCCCCACCCCGTCGATCATGCAGTCGAGCGGCGGCCTCGCCGACGTGGAGCTCGCCGC
>CADCVT010000045.1 GCA_902806215.1 uncultured Solirubrobacteraceae bacterium
GGCGTTCGTGCGGAGCGCGACCATGGCGGCGAGGTGTCCGCCGGCGCTGTCGCCTCCGACGGCGATGCGCTCCGGGTCGACGTGGAGCTCCGTGCTTCTCTCACGGACGTCGTTGAACGCGCCGACCGCATCGGTGAGTGGATCGGGCCAAGGGTGCTCTGGAGCTCTTCGGTAGTCGAAGCTGAGCACGCGCATCCCTGCTGCCTTCGCGAGCGCGCGGCACGGTGCGTCGTGGGAGTCCAGATCGCCGACGACCCAGCCGCCGCCGTGGAAGAACAGCAGCAGCGAGGGAGAGGGATCGTCGGGAACGTAGAGCCGCGCGGGCCGGTCGGCGATCGTGAGGTCGCGGACCTCGGGAAGCTCGATCCTCCGGCCGGCGATCATCTTCGTCGACGTGAGCAGGTCCTCGCGACCCTTGGCCGGGCCGCGCTCCTCCACCGGAGGTCGCGGGTTCATGCGCTCGAGCCGCACGACCATCTGCGCGTCGAGGTCGAGCGTCAGCCCGTCCTTCGTGTGGGGAGGACCGGCGATGATCCGCTTCACGCGCGGCGGAAGCCCCGCCAGCGCCCGGAACGCCGCGGCCTGAACCCGCTCGGCCGGGGTCACGGGGTCGGGTCGACCTGGCGGCCAGACGGCAGGACGCCGAACAGCGGTGGGCCGTGCCACTCGACGACCTGACCGCCCATGAGGAGGTTGAGCGCGCCGCTCGAGCCTCCGCCGGTCGCCGTCACCGCGGCGGCGTTCGCGTTGCGACCCGCCGTGCTCGTCAGGATCGCGCCTGCACCGCCCAGCCCGAAGACGGTGCCGAGCAACGCAAGCCACTGCCGACGGCCAGGCCCGAAGAGGATCCTGCCCGGAGCGACCTCCTCTTCGACGAGTCGCTGCGGCTTCGGTGGCTTCCGCATCGGATCGGGCGTGTGCTGGTCGGTCCGCATGGGGGAACCCTACGCCCGCTGCGCCGGGTCGAGCCGGCGGCCCGCGGGCAGGATCGCGTGGAGGCCCGGGCCCTCGACCTTGCGGACCGGCTCCGACCCACCGCACCAGCTGAAGATCTCGAGGCAATCGCCGTAGAGCAGATTCGAGGCACCAGTCGTCTGGCTGACGGCCGCACCGTTCGCACCGCGATACGCGGTGCTCGAGAGTGTCGCGCTCGCTCCGCCCATGCCGAGCACCGTGCCGAGGATCGCCAGCCACTGCCTGCGTCCCGGGCCGAAGAGGAGCCTCCCGAGAGCGACCTCCTCCTCGACGAGCGGTTGCGGCTTCACGGCGAGCGCCTCACGCGCGTTCCGCACGACCTCGAGCCACGGCTGATCGGTCCGCATGCCGGAAGCGTACGCCCGCCGAGTAGCCTGCGACGCCGGTGCAGCCCGAGATCGACATCTTCGGCTTCGAGCTCAAGACGTTCGGGCTCATGTTCGCGTTGAACTTCGTCGCCTGGGGCGCGATCGCGAACCGGCGCTTCAAGGAGATCGGCAAGCCGCAGGACTGGGCGTGGGAGCTCGTGATCGTCGCGCTCGCCGGCGGCTTCGTCGGGGCACGGCTGTACTGGATCGCCCAGAACTGGGACGAGGCGCAGGACGACCTGCTCGGCAGCGTGTTCGCCGGCTCCGGGCTCATCTGGTACGGCGGCCTGCTCGGCGGCGCCCTCGCCGTCTACGTCTGGGCCAAGCGCAAGAAGTTCTGGACGCCGGAGCTGCTCGACTTCGCGGCCGTCGGCCTGCCGATCGGCTACGCGATCGGGCGCATCGGCTGCCAGCTCTCCGGAGACGGCGACTACGGCGGGATGTCGTCGCTGCCGTGGGCGATGCCGTTCCCCGACGGGACGGTCCCGACGACCGACGAGGTCCACCCGACGCCGCTGTACGAGACGCTCTTCATGGGCACGGCCGGGTTCCTGCTGTGGCAGATCCGCGACCGCGTGCGCCCCGGCGTGCTCTTCGCGTTCTACCTCGTGATCGCCGGGTTCGAGCGGTTCTTCGTCGAGTTCGTCCGCCGCAACGAGGACGTCGCGATCGGCCTGACCGCGGCGCAGCTCGAGTCGCTCGCGCTGTTCGTCCTCGGCGTGATCGTCGTGCTGCGGATGCGCCGCAGCGGCCCCCTCTTCCTCAGCGAGCCGACGCCCCACGCGGCAGCGGCACCCGCCCGAGCCTGACCTCTCACGACTCTCCGGCGAGCGCCTCGAGCGCGCTGCGGCGACCGGTCTCGCTCCCGCCTCGGACGGCGAGGACCGCCAGGGCGACCAGGCACGCGGTCAGCGCGACCGACGCTCCGGCGGCGACGTCGAGGCGGTCCGACGCGACGAGCCCGATCGCTCCGCTCCCCGCGCCGATCAGCGCGGCGGCGACCAGCTCCGCCGGCAGCGTCGCCGCGACGCGGTGCGCCGCGACCGCGGGGGCGATGAGCAGCGCGACCACGAGGAGGTTCCCGAGGCCTTGGACGGCGACCACCACGGCGACGCCGAGGAGCGCGAGGACGCCGAGGCCGACGTGCGCCGGGCTGCTCCCGAACGCGGGCGCCGACGCGGGGTCGTGGGCGGCGAGCGTGAGGGGCCGGTGGCCGGCGGCGAGGAGGAGCGGCACGCCGACCGCGAGTGCGGCCGCCGCGATCAGGTCGCCGTCGGTCACGCCGAGCAGGTCGCCGAACAGCAGTTCGCCGATCCGCGCGGGCGCGTCGGGGCTGAGCGCGATGAGCACGCCCGCGCCGAACGCGCCGGTCACCACGATCGCGATCGCGAGGTCGCCGCCGATCCGGCTGTCGCGCGCCGCGAACGCGATCAGCACAGCGGCGACGAGCACGCCGCCGGCGGCCCCGAGCAGCACCGGCGCACCCGCGATCGCGCCGAGCGCGAGGCCTGGCAGCATCGCGTGCGACAGCGACTCCGCCGCGTACGCCTGCCGGTAGGCCAGCAGCCACACCCCGAGCGACCCGCACGCGACGCCAAGCAGCACGGCTTCGAGCAGCGCGCGCTGGAAGACGCTCACGGCTCCCCACTTCCGTAGAGGGGTCTGGCCCCTCCCCAGAAAAAGTGGGGAGGGGTCAGACCCCTCCTCAGAAGTGGGGATGTTCGGAGATAAAGAGGCCGCAAATCAGTGATCGTGGTCGTGGTGGTGCGACTGGACCGCGAGCTCGCCGTCGTCCAGTACGACGAGGTCGTCGCCGTACGTGCGCTCGAGCGTCGACGATGTGAGCACCTCGTCGGGCGTGCCGAACGCGACCTGGCAGCCGTGCAGGCACAGGACGCGGTGCCACCGGCGCGCCTGGACGACGTCGTGCGTGGCGACGAGCAGCGTGCGGCCCTCGGCGGCGAGCTCGTCGAACAGGCCGAGGATCCGCTCCTCGCTCGCGGCGTCGACGCCCGCGAACGGCTCGTCGAGCAGCAGCACCTGCGGGTCCTTGACGAGCGCTCGGGCGATGAGCACCCGCCGGCGCTGGCCGCCCGACAGCGTCCCGAACCGTGCGTCCGCGCGGTCGGCAAGGCCGACCCGGTCGAGCGCCGCGCGGGCCGCGTCGCGGTCGGCGCGCGCGATCCGCCGGTACCACGGCGTCCGCGAGTACGCGCCCATGAGCGCGACGTCGAGCGCCGACACCGGGAAGTCCAGGCGGGCGCGGTCGCCCTGCGGCACCGACCCGACGGTGCCGTCGACGGCGACGGTCCCCTCGTGCGGCAGGTCGCCGAGCAGGACGCGGAAGAGCGTCGTCTTGCCGCCGCCGTTCGGCCCGAGCACGCCGACGACCTGGCCGGCGCGCGCGTCGAAGCTCACGTCGGTCAGCACGGGCGCGCCGTCGTAGCCCGCGGACAACCTGTCCGCTCGGACGCCCGTCATCGCCGCACCACCGCGACGACGAGGAAGAGCGCGGCTCCGAGGGTCGCGATGACCGGCCCCGGCGGGAGGTCCCACCGGTAGGCCAGCAGCAGCCCGCCGCTGCCCTCGAGCACCGCAAGCGCGACGGCGAGGGCACGTAAGGTCGGCACGTCGCGCGCGAGCAGCCGCGCAGTCGCGGCCGGCACGACGAGCAGCGCGCCGACGAGCAGCGCGCCGACCGCGGCCAGCGACGCGACGACGACGAGCGCGAGCACCCCGAGCAGCAGCGCGTCGCCGAGCCCCGCGCGGACGCCGAGCGCGGGCGCGCCGGACGGGTCGAAGCCCGACGCGAGCCACGTGCGCCCGAGCGCCGCCGTGGCGGCGAGCGCGACGCAGGCGGCGGCGAACGACACCGCGAGGTCGCCGTCGCCGACTCCGAGCAGCGTCCCGAACAGCAGCCGGTCGGCGCCGCCGGCCTGCGGATAGACGTCGCTGGCGAGGATCGTGCCGAGCGCGAGCATGGTCACGAGCAGCAGGCCGGTCGCCGCGTCGGGAGCCGCGCCGCGCCGTCGCACGAGCCGCTCCAGCCCGCCGGCGTAGAGCAGCCCCGCGCCGAGCGCCGCGACCTGCGCCGGCAGGCCCCACGGCCCGGCGACCACGAGCCCGGGGAACGTCGCCGACCCGGCCGCGTGCGTGAAGAACGCAAGGCGCCGCAGCACGACCCAGGTCCCGAGCAGCCCGCCCGCGATCCCGAGGAGCACGACCTCGAGCAGCGCGCGCTGAAGGAACTCGGGCACGGCCGCGGACCTTATCGAGAACGGTTCTCAGCTAGGCGAGGAGCGCCTTGACCAGCCACCGCGCCGCGAACGCCTGCAGCTCGGGGTCGTGCTGCACCGAGCGGTGGTGGCCGCCGGGCGTGACGATGAGGCGGCTGCCGGGCGCGACGGCGTGGAGCGCGCGCGAGTGCTCGACCGGGACGGTCTCGTCGCCGTCGGCGTGCAGGAGCAGCAGGCGCTCGCCGAGCTCGCGCGCGGCCACCTCGAGGTCGTGCGACGCGAGCAGCCGGTCGAGCCCGGGCCGGTCGGCGCGGAACTCGAAGGCGCGCAGCCGCAGCCCGCGCAAGAGGCCGGCGCTCGTGGCCGGGCAGATCGCCACGACCGCATTGGCCCGCACGCGCGAGGCGGCGGCCAGCGCGAGCCAACCGCCCATCGACGAGCCGCGCAGGCCGACCGGCCCTTCGGGCAGGAGCGAGCGGATCGTCGCCACGTCCTCCAAAGCGCCCTCCCCGAGGTCGCCCTCGCTCTCGCCGTGTCCGCGCTGGTCGAAGCAGACCGACGCCAGGCCGTTGGCGCGCAGCTCGCGTGCGAAGTCGAAGTGGCTCTCCTTGGCCGATCCGGCGCCGTGGAGGACGATCACCCCGGCCCGCGGCGGGCCCGACGCGGGGGAGAACAACGCATAGGAGAGGCCGTCCAGCGTGCCGAGCTGCGGCGGATCGGGGGCTACGAGGCGCACCGCGTCATACTGGCGCACCGCATGGCGGTCAGCACCTCCCTCTCTCACGTGTACCCCCGCAACGCCGCGCTCGACGGCCGCGGGCGGCTCCACGTCGGCGGCTGCGACGTCCTCGAGATGGCCGCGGTCTTCGGCACGCCGGCCTACCTCGTCGACGAGGACGACCTGCGCGGTCGCGCCCGGGAGTTCAAGGCCGCCTTCGAGGGCCTGCACGACGACGTCCAGCTCGTCTTCGCCACGAAGGCGTTCCCCTGCACCGCCGTGCTGCGGCTGTTCGCCGAGGAGGGCCTGGGCTGCGACGTCGCGTCCGGGGGCGAGCTCGCGCTGGCGCTGAAGGCCGGCGTCCCGCCCGAGAAGATCCACCTGCACGGCAACGCCAAGAGCGAGCAGGAGATCGCCCAGGCGCTCGAGGCGCGGATCGGCGACATCGTCGTCGACAACTTCGACGACCTCGACAAGCTCGAGCGGCTCGTGCCCGAGGACCGCGTGCAGCCGGTGCAGCTGCGCATCACCCCGGACGTCGCGGGCGACACCCACGCGGCGATCTCGACCGGCCAGGCCGACTCGAAGTTCGGCTTCGGCCTCGACGAGGCGCGCGTCGCGATCGACCGGGTCGCCGACAACCCGCGGATCAGCCTCACCGGCCTGCACGCGCACATCGGCTCGCAGCTGCTGGCGCTCCAGCCGTTCCGCCTCGCCGTCGCCGCGATGGCCTCGCTCGGGCACTTCGAGACGGTCAACCTCGGCGGCGGCCTCGGCGTCGCCTACCACCGCGCGGAGGAGGCGCCGCGCATCGCCGACTACGCGCGGGCCAAGGTCGATGCCGTGCATCAGCACTTCGGCAAGGACGTGACGATCATGGACGAGCCCGGCCGCGCGCTCGTCGCCAACAGCACGGTGACGCTCTACCGCGTGCAGTCGGTCAAGCGCAACGTCTCGACCTTGGTCGGCGTCGACGGAGGGATGTCGGACAACCTGCGCCCGATGCTCTACGGAGCGCGGTACGAGGCCGAGGTCGCCGACCGCTTCGGCGGCGACACGCCGTGCCACCTCGTGGGCAAGCACTGCGAGTCCGGCGACGTGATCATCCAGGCCGCCAACCTCAACCACCCGGCGCCGGGCGACGTCGTGGTCACGCCCGCCACCGGCGGCTACGGCTACTCGATGGCCAACAACTACAACGGCCAGCCGCGCGCCCCCGTGATCTTCTGCAAGGACGGCGACGCCCGCGTCGTCGTGCGCCGCGAGACCTACGACGACCTGCTGGCGCGCGACGTATGAGCGAGCCCTTCCGCATCGGCCTCCTCGGCCACGGCACCGTCGGCGGCGCGTTCGCCGAGATGCTGCCGGCGCGCGCCACCGCGATCGAGAACGTCACCGGGAGGTACCCGGAGATCACCGGCGTGCTGACACGCTCGCGGGGGACGTTCGAGGACGTCCTCGCCTCGAGCGACATGGTCGTCGAGCTCATGGGCGGCCTGGATCCCGCGCGCGACTACGTCCTGCGGGCGATGGCGGCCGGCAAGCACGTCGTCACCGCCAACAAGCAGCTCCTGGCCGAGCACGGCGAGGAGCTGTGGGCCGCGGCGCGCGAGCACGGCGTGCAGCTGCGCTTCGAGGCCGCCGTCGCCGGCGTCGTGCCGGTGATCCGCGTCCTGCAGGAGTCGCTGGCCGCCGCCCAGGTCGACCGCGTCCACGGCATCGTCAACGGCACGACGAACTACATCCTCACCGAGATGGCCCGCACCGGCGCGTCCTACGCCGACGCGCTGGCCGACGCGCAGCGGCTCGGGTACGCCGAGGCCGACCCCACCGACGACGTCCCCGGCAAGGACGCGGCGGCGAAGATGGCGATCCTCGCGCGCCTGGCGTTCGACACCCCGGTGTCGCTGTCGCAGGTGCCCTACGAGGGGATCGAGCACATCACCGCCGACGACCTCGAGTACGCCCGCGAGCTCGGGCTGGGCCTCAAGCTGATCGGCACGGCCGAGCGCGTCGACGGCAAGCTCAGCGTTCGGGTGCATCCCGCGTTCCTCTACGCCGGGCACCCGCTCGCGGCGGTCCACGGGCCGTACAACGCGGTCACGGTCGAGTCGAGCGCGATCACCGAGATCACCATGAGCGGCCCCGGCGCTGGCGGCCCGCAGACGGCCAGCGCCGTCCTCGGCGACGTCATCAGCGCGATGATCCCGCCCGCCTCGACGCCGGAGACGAGCGAGGTGCTCGAGATCGCCAGCGACGTCGAGTCCGCGTTCTACCTGCACCTCGAGGTCGCCGATCACCCCGGCGTCCTCTCGCAGGTCGCGCAGATCCTCGGCATGCAGGGGGCCTCGATCAAGTCGGTCGTCCAGAAGGGCCTGGGGGAGAAGGCCCGGCTCGTCATGGTCGTCCACCCGCTGCTCGAGTCGCGGTTCCTCGCCGCGCGCGACCTCATCGCCCGGCTCGACTTCGTGCGCAGCCCGCCGCGCGCGATCCGGGTGATCGAAGAGGAGTTCGTCTGAGGCCTGAGCGGGTAGTGGGTCCGCACCATGCGCGCGGCCCCTTCCGCCCTGCTGCTCGCCGTCGTGGTCGCCCTGTGCGCGGCCGCGCCCGCCCACGCAGCCGACGAGACGACGAACTACCGGATCGACGCGGCCCATTCCGGCGGCGCCCCCGACAGCCCGGTGGCACCTCCGCTGCGGATGCGCTGGCGCGCCGACCTCGGGCGCCTGGCGTCGAACGTGATCGTCGCGGGCAACCGCGTGTTCTACGTCCGCGAGCCGGGCACCGGGCTGAAGCTGAGCGCGCTCGACGTCGGCACCGGCCGCGAGCTGTGGTCGCAAGAGGCGTTGCCGAGCACGGGGCTGGCGTACGACCAGGGCCGGCTCTACGTCGTCTCGGACGGCCCGGATCCGCATGGTTCGACGGGCGTCCGGGCACGGGCGCTCAACCCGGCGAGCGGCAACCAGCTGTGGTCGAAGGACCTCTCCGAGGAGTACGGCGTGGGCTCGTACCCGACGGCGGACGCCGGCCAGCTGTTCTTCACCGGCTCGAGCGGCGGAAGCACCCTCTACGCCCTCAACGGCGGCAGCGGCGCCGACCTGTGGCCTCGCAAGTCGCTCGTGCACGGCGACAGCTCGCCGGCGGTCGACGCGACCACGGTCTACGTCTCGCTCCCCGCGCACAACACGTACGCCTTCGATCGCTCCAACGGCAACCTCCGCTGGCACAGCCGGGGATGCTGCTCGGGCGGCGGCGGCGCGGACCCGATCGTCCGCAACGGCCGGGTCTACGGATACGACGGGCTCGTCCACAACACCTCCGACGGGACGATCGTCGGCGACGTCGACACCTTCCCCTCGTTCCTCGGGGACGGCGGGGTCCAGACGACGTCGAACGGCCTTCGCGGCTTCGGCCCCGATCTGGCGACGACCCGCTGGCAGGTGGCCTACGACACCTACGACCTGACGACGCCGCTCCCGGCGGGCGGCTACGTCTACCTCGGCGGGACGCTCTACACGGGAGCGATGCTGCGCGTGCTGCGCAACTCCGACGGCGGGGAGGCGTGGTGTCAGAAGCTCGACCTGCCACCTGGGAGCGAGTCCTCGTCGTCGTCGGACTACACGACGCCGCCGGTCGCGGCGGGCAACGGCGTCGTTCTCGTGAGCGTCGGCTACGGCCTCGCGGCGTTCGAGTCCGGCGGCCAGCCCTCGACGTGCGAGCAGCCTCGGACGTCGACCGCGCCGACGACCACGACGACCACGCCACGCCCGGCGGTGTCGCCGACGAACCTCGCCGGCGCCGCGGCCGGCCCCGCGCTGACCATGGAGCTGTCGCGCAGGAAGGTCACGCTCGGCAAGCGGCTCTCGGTCGGCGGCGAGCTCATCGGCGAGGGCGCCGCGGCCGGCCTGACCGTCGCCATCGACGTCGACCCGTGGCCCTTCGAGGGCCGCTGGCAGCGCGGGATCACGACGCGGGTCCTGCGCGACGGCACGTACGGCGTGAGCTTCGTCCCGCGCCGCAACCTGCGCATCCGCGCCCGGCTCGTGCGCGACGAGCGCGCCACGACCGAACCGCGCGACGTCTTCGTGGACTTCCCGTCCCGCGCCACGGTCACCGGGCGCGGCAGCGCACGGCCGAAGCTCCGGATCAGCGTCGGCGCGGCGAGAGGGGCCGCGATCCGCAAGCGGCGCGTCGTGGCCTACGTGGCCGGACGCCGCGGCGACTGGCAGCGCGTGGCGACGCGCCGCTGGTCGCGCGCGACGCGCAGGACCGTCAGCGTGACGTTCACGTACCCCCGCGGGCGGCTCGGCAAGGGCGATCGCTGGCTGGTCTGCACCCGCGAGCCCGTGCCGGACGCCTTCGGCGAGCCGACCGAGCTCGAGCGCCGGTGCGGCGCCCGCACGCTCCCGCGCTCGCTCTCATAGGCTGCACGCCGCATGCCCGGCCTGATCGAGCGCTATCGCGACCGCCTGCCCTTCGACGGCGACGACCCCGTCGTCTCCCTCGGCGAGGGCTCGACGCCGCTCGTGCACGCCCCGCACCTGTCCGAGCGCGTCGGCGCCGAGGTGTGGCTGAAGCTCGAGGGAGCCAACCCGACCGGCTCGTTCAAGGACCGCGGGATGACCTGCGCGGTGTCGGCGGCGGTGCGCGAGGGCGCCGAGGCCGTGATCTGCGCGTCGACCGGGAACACCGCCGCGAGCGCCGCGGCCTACGCGGCAAAGGCGGGCCTGACGGGAGCGGTGATCGTCCCGGAGGGCAAGATCGCCACCGGCAAGCTCGCCCAGGCGCTCATGCACGGCGCGCGCGTCATCGCGCTGCGCGGCAACTTCGACGAGGCGCTCGAGCTGGTGCGCGAGCTCGTCAAGCGCCACCCGATCGCGCTCGTCAACAGCGTCAACGAGTTCCGCCTCCAGGGCCAGAAGACCGCCGCGTTCGAGCTGATCGAGGACCTCGGCGGCGACGGCCCGGACCTCCTGTGCATCCCGGTCGGAAACGCGGGCAACGTCACCGCGTACTGGAAGGGCTTCCAGGAGGCCGGCGCCTCGCCGCGCTGCTTCGGCTTCCAGGCCGAGGGAGCGGCGCCGCTCGTCTCCGGCAAGCGGGTCGAGAAGCCCGAGACCGTCGCGAGCGCGATCCGCATCGGCAACCCCGCGCGCTGGGAGGAGGCGATGGCGGTCTTCACGCAGTCGCGCGGCGAGGTGCGGGCGGTCAGCGACGCGGAGATCCTCGACGCGTACCGCTGGCTCGCCTCGCGCGAGGGGATCTTCTGCGAGCCGGCGTCGTCCGCGTCGGTCGCGGGCCTGCTCAAGTACGGCGCCGATGGCGCGGAGCGGGTCGCCTGCGTGCTGACCGGCCACGGCCTGAAGGACCCGCAGACCGCGCTCGACCAGGCCAGCGCCGTCGTGCCGTGCGAGGCCGACATCGACGCGGTCGAGCACGCCGTCCTCGGCTAGTGACCCTCCGTCGGCTGCGCTACGCCGGGCTGCGGTTGCGCTGCCCGCTGTGCGGCGCACGGCTGCGCTCCTACGCGCCCTTCAACGGCCGACCCGACGCGCAGTGCCCGCGCTGCGGGGCGCTCGAGCGCCACCGGGCGCTCTGGCTGCTGTTGACCGAGCACCGCCCCGACCTCCTCGCGCCGGGTCACGTCGTGCTCGACATCGCCCCGGACGCGTCGCTCGAGCGGCGGTTGCGCGCGGTCGACGGGCTCGAGTACGTCAGCGGCGACCGTGACCGCGACGACGTCGACGTGCGTCTCGATCTCGTCGCGCTCCCGTTCGCGAGCGGCCGCTTCGACGTCGTGCTTTGCTCGCACGTGCTCGAGCACGTCGTCGACGACGCGGCCGCGATCGGCGAGCTGCGGCGCGTGCTGCGCCCGGGAGGGACCGCGCTCGTGCTCGTGCCCCTCGTGCCGGGCGTCGAGAAGACGGTCGAGGACCCGGCGGCGGTGACGCCGGAGCAGCGCCTGCGGACGTTCGGGCAGCCCGACCACGTGCGCATCTACGCCGAACGCGATGTGACGGGCAGGCTCCGGGCCGGAGGCTTCGAAGAGGTAGCGGTGGTCACGCCGCTTGCGCCGTTCGACAAGATCTGGGTGTGCAGCGCCGCCGACTGATCCGTGCCCCCGCCTCGAGCGCCAACCTCGGGCCGGGCTTCGACTCGTTCGCGGCCGCGCTCGGGCTCTACACCGATCTCGAGGTGGTCGAGACGGGGACGTTCGCCGTGGTGACCGAGCTCGACCTTCCACTGGACCGGACGAACCTCATGGTCCGGGCGTTCGAGCGCCTGGCGCCGGCCGACGACTTCGAGTTCCGGATCCGGTCGCAGATCCCGCTCACCGGCGGGCTCGGGTCGAGCGCCGCGGCGATCGTCTGCGGCCTGCGCGCCGCCGACCACCTGTTCGAGCTCGACGCCGATCTGCTCGAGCACGCGGTGGCGATCGAGGGCCACCCCGACAACGTCGCGGCCGCGCTGAGCGGCGGGTTCGTCGTCTGCGCCGACGGCACGTCGGTGCGGTTCGACCCGCCGGCGGGGCTCGAGGCGGTCGTCGTGATCCCCCACGAGCCGGTCCGGACCGCCGAGGCGCGCGCCGCGCTCCCCGCCGAGGTCCCGATGGCCGACGCGATCGCGAACATCGCGCACGGCGCGCTGCTCGTGCTCGGGCTCGAGCGCGGCGACTGGGACCTCGTCGGCCGCGGCCTGGTCGACTGCCTGCACCAGCCGCGCCGCGCGCACCTGTACCCGCGCTCGATGGAGGTCATCGAGGCCGCGCGCTCGATGGGCGCGGTGGGCGCGTCGATCTCCGGGGCGGGCCCGACGGTCCTCGTGTGGACGCAGTACGAGCAGACCGGCGGCGTCGTCAAGAAGCTGCGCGAGGCCACCGACGGCTGGGCCGACGTGATGCGCGCGCCGTTCGAGCCGATGGGCGCGGACGTCCGCGAGCTCTAGCGCTCTACGGCTTGACGGTCACGCGGGTCCCGACCGGGATCCGCCGCATCATCCAGCGCAGGTCGCGCTCGCGGACGCGCACGCACCCGGTCGAGACCGCGCCCGACGCGATGTCCGAGGGCGAGCCGTGCAGCGCGAGACGGTCGCCGCCGCCCCAGCCGGCCGGCAGCTTCGGCTGGCGCCCGCTCATCGCGAGGATGCAGCAGCCGTAGGGCGACCCGGGGGCCGCCACGAGGCGGTCGGTGACCGCGAAGCGGCCAACGGGGGTCGGGTGGTCGGGGCGACCGACGGCGACGCTGAAGCGCCGGACGACCTTGCCCTGATGGCGGACGCGGGCCAGGTGCCGGGACCGGTCGACCTCGATCGACCAGGCGACGGTCATGAGCTTGAGGTCCTCCTCGTCGACCCAGCCCGCCTTGCCGTTCGGCATCCACTGGTGCAGGACGCCGACCCACTTCCCGCGGCGGGCGACGACGGCGAGCACCTGCGTGCCGCCGAACCGCGTCCTCGGCCCGATGCCGGTGACGATCTTGCCGTCGGGGGACTCGCGCAGCGCCGTGCGCCGCAGCACCTCGGCGCCGAGGTCGACCTCGCGCTCGTTCTTGACCTTCGGGACCGCGGCGAGCGTGCCGGGGACCGGGAGCGGCGCGGCGGCCGACAGCGGCGTCCGCGCGGCGTCATCGAGCTGGCCGGGCGCGCTCGCCGTCCACCCGAACGCGATCAGGCCTGCCGCCGTCACGAGGGCGGTGAGCCGGCGCACGGTTCCCTCAGGCGGTGACGCGGAGCGGCGCGAGCCGCCGGCGCGCTTCGTCGAGACCGAGCCGATCGAGCATCTCGTCGGCCAGCTGCACGTAGTCCTCGCCCAGGTCCGGGCGGTGATCGAGGATCGAGACGCCGCGCTCGGCCGACTCGGCGTAGGCGATCGACGAGCGGATCGTCTGGTCGAACAGCTTGTCGCCGAACTCCGCCTTGAGCGTCGTGTACGCGTCGCGCGAGTGCACGGTCCGCATATCGGCGATGTTGAACACGACCCCGAGCCATTCCAGGTCCGGGTTCAACGAGTCTTTGGCGAGATCGATGACCTCGAGCGCCTGCTCGACGCCCTGCATCGCGAAGTACTGGGCCTCGGCGGTGAGCATCGCGTAGTCCGCGGAGACCAGCGCGTTGACGGTCAACAGGCCCAGCGTGGGCGGGCAGTCGAGGAAGATGACGTCGTAGTTCTTCTTGACGTCCTTGAGCGCGCGCTTGAGCGTGAGCTCCCGGCCCATCTTGCCCGCGAGCGCCAGCTCCGCCTCGGCCAGCGACAGGTTCGCCGGGATGACGTCGTCGTGGATGGCCTCCTTGGCCTTCGCGCGGCCCGCCAGCACGTCGCCGACCGTCGGCGTGGCCTCCGGATCGACGTCGAAGTAGTCCGACAGGTTGCCCTGCGGGTCGAGGTCCACCGCGAGCACGCGGAGGCCGGCACGACGCAGGACGTCGGTGAGGGTGCGGACCGACGTCGTCTTGCCGGTGCCGCCCTTCTGGGAGAGGATCGCGATGGTCTCGGCCACGTCCGCGAGAGTACCGAGTCGCGGACGCGGCGAGACCGGCTTGCTCAGCCGGCCGCTTCGAGCGTGGTGTCCGCGGCGCCGACGGCCGCAGGCTCCACCTCGAGGAACGTCAGGCGATACCGGCCCACGACGATCTCGTCTCCGTCGCGCAGCTCGCGCCACTCGACGCGCTCCCCGTTGACGAACACGCCGTTCAGCGAGCGGTCGTCGAGGACCCGGACCCCGTCGGCCTGGCGCACGATGAGCGCGTGCCGGCGCGAGACGGTCGGGTCATCGAAGCGCACGTCCGCGGCCAGGCTGCGGCCCACGCGCGTCCACTCTCGCTGCAGCGCGATCGACTCGTTCTTGCCGTCGCGCTCGAAGAACAGGTACTGCCCCGGCTCGGTCGTGGTCTCGCGTGCCTCCTCCAGCCAGGCCTCGCGATCCTCCGGCGACCGCTCCTCGGTGGTGCGGGCGAAGCGCGGCCCGCTGAACAGCGATGCGCGCGCGAAGCTCTTGCTGCCGCACCCCGGGCAGTCCGGCAATGCGTCGGCCGCGGCCAGCGTGACCACGTAGCCGCACTCCTCACAGCGGAACGACCCCGTCCCGGCGAGCGTGCCAGACGTCAGTGACTCCATTCCCCTTACTGCTCCTCTCGGCGGATCAGATCGCGCCTTTGGATGCTCCCGCCGGGAACGATACATGGCTTTGGCCGGTTGTTGGAAGGGACTTCGGTGCCGGTCTCGAACACGCGTCCATGGCCCGCACGCTCCCGACGTTGCTCCCCGCCGACCTCGAGCTGCGATTGCTGCGCAAGAGCGTCAGCGTCCTCGACAAGGCCCGTGACCGCTGTGCCGACTGCGGCAGGACGCCGCTCACCGGTGAGCTCGTCCATCACTACGGCGCCCACGCGGTCGTCTGCGAGCTGTGCCGGCCCATGCGCCGCCGCGAGCCCGACCGCACCGCGAAGGTGCCGCACTGCGAGCACGGCCACACGGTGAAGGTCCGGCGAGCAGCCTGAATCGGGTCGCGGGGTAGTCTTCCCCCCGCCTTGGATCCCGTCTCCTCCTCAGTCGTCGTCGCCCGCCCGCCCGCGGAGGTCTTCGCGTACCTCGCGGACGTGGCCAACCACGCCGAGTTCACCGATCACTACCTCAAGGACTTCCGCCTGACGCGGGAGGACTCGCTCGGCCTGGGAGCCGGCGCCCGCTTCCGGGTCGACGCGCCGCTCAACCGCTTCTCGTGGGCCGACGTGACCGTCGTCGAGGCCGACGCGCCGCGCCGCATCGTCCAGCGCGGGCGCACCGGGAAGTACAACCGCGTGCGCCTCGTCTCCACCTACGACCTCGAGCCCTCCGGCGGCTCGACGCGGGTGACGATGACGACCGAGACCGAGACGCCGAAGTTGCTCTCCGACAAGCTGATGGAGGCCATCGCGCGCGGCTGGTTCAAGCGCAAGCAGGGCAAGGCGGTCAAGCGCCTGGCGCTGATCCTGGAGGAAGGGCGCAAGCGCGGACCCCGCGCGACCATCGCCGCCGGAGGCCCGCGGAAGCCTGCCTCGCAGTTCAGGTTGTAACCTCGTCGCCGCTGATGACCCGTCGCCCCCTCGCCCTGCTCGCCGTCGTCGCCTCCCTCTTCGCCGCCGCCTGCGGCAACGAAGCGGTCGAGGAAGGCCAGTACCAGTCCGAGAGCGCCCAGGTCGCCGAGACCGAGGGCATCTACGTCAACGTCGACGAGGTCAAGTACCAGGTTCAGCTGTCCAAGCAGCTCAACCCGCTGATCGACGACGACCGCAGCTACCTCGAGGACGTCTCGCCCGGCGTCGCGAAGCTCGCCGACGACGAGGAGTGGTTCGCGGTGTGGATCCTCGCGCAGAACTTCAACGAGGAGCCGCGGATGTCGGCCTCGGACTTCGAGATCGTCGACACCCAGGAGAAGGCGTACACGCCGGTCGTGCTCGGCGAGGGCAACACGTGGGCCTACCGCCCGCGGAACATCGGCGCCGGCGAGTCGCTGCCGGGCAGCAACGACCCGGCCCGCGAGCGCTCGCCCAACGGCGCGATGCTGCTGTTCAAGGTCAAGCAGGAGTCGCTCAACAACCGCCCGCTCGAGCTCGTGATCCGCGGCGCGGAGAACGACGCGATCGTCAACCTGGATGTCTAGCCGGAGGACTTCCTCAGCCCCGCGCTGAGGATCCCCTTCGCCGCCGGGGCGGCCGTCTCGCCGCCGGCACCCGCTCCGACCAGCATCACCGCGACCGCCAGCCGCGGCCGCCCCATCGGCGCGTAGGAGCTGAACCAGGCCGTCGTGTCCGTCGGATCGGCGGCCGGGGCAGGCGTGATCACGCCGTTCGCGTCGGCGACCGGGTCGCCCTGGGTCGAGCGAAGCTCCGCCGTGCCGGTCTTGCCGGCGACCTTGACGCCCTCGATCGCGGCGCCCGTGCCGGTCCCGCCCGTGACGACGCGGCGCATCGCGCGGCCGACGGTGCGCGCGGTCCTCGCCGGGATCACCCGGACGCGCCGCGTCGGCGCACCGTCGAGCAGCGTCGGCGCCGGCCGATCGCCGCCGGCGGCGATCGTCGCCGCGACGACCGCGAGCTGGAGCGGGCTCGCCTGGACCTTGCCCTGGCCGATCGCGGTCGATCCCACGGCGAGGTCGTCGCCGATCTCGTCCGGGGCGGGGATGACGCTCGTCGCGGCGCCGTCGATCCCCGGCGGGCGGTTGAAGCCGAAGCTCTCGGCCGCGGCGACGAGCCGCTTCGCGCCGAGCTTGGCCCCGAGCGGGCCGAAGACGGTGTTGCACGACTCCGCGAACGACGCCATGAGCGAGCCGCCGCACGACTCCCCGTTGGCGTTCTCGAGCTTGACGCCCTCGATCGTGGTGAAGGTCTCGACGGGATAGAGGCGGCGCGGGCTCGTGATCCTCGCCTGCAGCGCGCCGGTGAGGGTGATGATCTTGAACGTCGAGCCCGGCGGCTGGAGGCCGCTGAGGCCGATGCCCGCGGCGGCGAGGACCGCGCCGGTGCGCGGGTGCATCGCCACCGCGCCGCCGAGCCGGCCGGCGAGCGCCTCGACGGCGGCGCGCTGGACGCTCGGGACGATCGTGCTGCGGACCGGGTCGGCGGGGGAGGGGACGGTCGTCGAGAGCACCTTGTCCCCCGCGCGCAGGGTGCCACCCGGCTGGCCGCGCAGTTCGTCGTCGAGCGCGCGCTCGAGACCGGTGAGGCCGACCATCGCGCTCCCGGGCACGCCCTTGGCGCGCAGCTCGCGCTCGCGGTCGGGCGGGACCGGTCCGACCTGCCCCGCGATCGAGGCGGCGAGGGCGGGGTCCTCCGACGTGCGGTCGGGCCCCTGCGCGAGAACGGTCCCGTCGGCCGCGAGCAGCCGTGCGCGCGTGGGCAGCCGCAGGCGGCGGGAGAGCTTCGCGCCCCTCGCGACGCCGGGGAAGGTCATATGGCGCCCCCATGCGATCCGCGCCTTGCCGTCCTCCTCCTCGATCGGCAGGACGAGGCGCTCGCGGATGATCCCGAAGACGCGGGTGCGGGCCTCGATCGGGACGGTGACGGTGTCGCCGTCGGGGGCGCCGGCCTTCCCGGCGCGGATCGTGTCGAGCGTGGAGATCCCCGCGGCCTCGAGGTACCTGGCCTGGAAGACGCCGGGCGTGATCTCGCTCTGAGACTCCGCCGTCGTCAGCAGTTGCATCGCGCGGAAGTCGCCGCGCTCCCAGGCGTCGACGTAGCGCTGGGCCACGTCCTGCCTCGCGGGGACGTGGTGCGCGCCGACCGCCGCGCCCGCCCCGAAGGCGACCGCGGCACCGATGAGCAGGGGCAGCCCGTGCTTGGCGAAGCGGACCCGCTGGGCGCCGGGTCGCGAGTACTGTCCGCGGCTCGTGACCGGCCTCGACTGGCTCATCCTCGCCTTCGTTACCCTGCTCGGCTTCTTCGGCTACGCCCAGGGTTTCGTCGTCGGCGCCCTGTCCCTCGGTGGGTTCGTCGCAGGGGCGTTCGCCGGGAGCCGGCTGGGTCCGATGCTCCTCGAGGAGGGTTCGCGCTCTCCCTACGCACCCCTCTTCGCCCTGGCCGGGGCGATCTTCGCAGGCGGGCTGCTGGCTCTCGGCTTCGAGAGCGTCGGCCGGCGGCTGCGGTCGGTGCTCCGCATCCCGGGGCTGGGGATCGTCGACGGGCTGCTCGGCGCGGTCCTCTCGGCGTGCGTCGGGCTCGGGATCGCGTGGATCTTCGGGGCGGTCGCGCTGCAGACTCCTGGCGCGCGCGAGCTACGCGCGGACATCCAGCGCTCGGAGATCCTGTCGCGGCTGAACGACGCGCTCCCGCCGTCCGGCCCGATCCTCAACGCGCTCGCGCGCTTCGATCCGCTGCCGGGGATCGCCGGACCGGGGGCGGACGTCGCTCCCCCGCGGGCGGCGATCGCGCGCGACCCGCAGGTCGCCGGTGCGGCGCCGTCGGTCGTGCGGATTCGCGGCACGGCGTGCGGCCTCGGCGTCGAGGGCAGCGGCTGGGTGGCGCGCGACGGGGTCGTCGTGACGAACGCCCACGTCGTCGCCGGGCAGGACGACACGACGGTCGAGGTCGGCGGCAAGGGCGATCCGCTCGACGCGCGGGTGGTCGCGTTCGACGTGCGCAACGACGTCGCCGTGCTGCGCGTCGCCGGGCTCGGCCAGCCGGCGCTGCGGTTCGCGCCGGGGGAGGAGCCGGAGGTCGGCGCCTCGGGCGCGGTGCTCGGCTACCCGGAGAACGGGCCGTACGACGTGCGGGCCGCGCGGGTGGGTGCGACGTCGACGGTGTCGTCGCAGGACGCGTACGGGCGCGGGCCCGTGCAACGGTCGATGACCGCCTTCCGCGGCGTCGTGCGGTCGGGGAACTCGGGCGGGCCGGTCGTGGACGGGTCCGGGCGGGTGCTGACGACGGTGTTCGCCTCGACGACCGGCGACGGGCCGCGCGGGGGCTACGGGGTGCCCAACGCGGTCGTGCGGCGCGCGCTGGCGGAGACCGGCGAGGGGTCGGTCTCCACAGGTCCGTGCGTCTCCTGACACAGTCCTGCGTAGAGACGCAACAGGTGGCACCGCTAGGCTCCGAGCCACATGGACAAGACCCTCGTCATCGCCGAGAAGCCGTCCGTCGGGCGCGACCTCGCCCGCGTGCTGCCTGGGCCGTTCCAGAAGCACGAGGGCTACCTCGAGGGTCCCGAGCACATCATCTCCTGGGCCGTCGGCCACCTCGTCCAGCTCGCCGAGCCCGAGCAGTACGACCCCAAGTTCAAGAAGTGGAAGATGGTCGATCTGCCGATCGTGCCTGACCGCTTCAAGCTCGTCGTGCGCGACGAGCGGTCGAAGAAGCAGATGTCGGTCGTCACCAAGCAGCTCAAGCGCGACGACGTCGACCTCGTCATCAACGCGGCGGACGCCGGCCGTGAGGGCGAGCTCATCTTCGCCTACCTGTACGAGAAGGCCGGCGCGAAGAAGCCGGTGAAGCGCCTCTGGCTCTCCTCGATGACCGACAAGGCGATGCGCGACGCGCTGTCGCGCCTGCGCGAGGGCTCGGAGATGGCCGAGCTCGAGGCCGCGGCGCGGTCGCGGTCCGAAGCGGACTGGATCGTCGGCATGAACGCCACGCGCGCGGCGACGATCCGCCTGCGCTCGTCGTTCGACGGCGCCGTATCGCTCGGGCGGGTCCAGACGCCGACGCTCGCCATCCTCGCCCAGCGCGAGGAGGAGATCCGCGCCTTCAGGCCCGAGCCGTACTGGCTCGTCGACGCGACGTTCGCCGCCGAGCGTGAGCGCGTCTACGAGTGCCGCTTCCACGCCGGCACGCAGCCGCGGATGAAGACGGCCGAGGAGGCCAACGCGGTCGTCGAGGCGGTGCGCGGCCAGCGCGGCACGATCACCAAGCTCGAGAAGACGAAGCGGACCGAGAAGCCGCCGATGCTCTACGACCTCACGTCGTTGCAGCGCGACGCGAACACGCGCTTCGGCTTCTCCGCGCGGCGCACGCTCGGCGCGGCGCAGCGGCTCTACGAGGAGCACAAGGCACTCACGTACCCGAGGACCAACTCGCGCTTCCTCTCCGGCGACCAGATCGAGGAGCTGAAGCCGATCGCCGAGCTCGTCGGCCACAACAAGGAGTACACGAAGGCCGCCGCCTACGTGACGGGGCTCGACATGCTCCCGCTCGCCCGCGTGATCAACGACGAGAAGGTCACCGACCACCACGCGATCATCCCGACGCGCTCCGAGCACAAGCTCGACAAGATGAGCTCGGACGACCTGCGCATCTACGACCTCGTCGCGCGCCGGTACCTCGCGGCCTTCCACCCGAACGCCGAGTTCGAGAACACCCGCGTCGAGACCACGGTCGCCGAGCACGTCTTCCGCACCCGCGGCAAGGTGCTGCTCGTCCCGGGCTGGCGCGGCGTGTACGGCGAGCTCTCCGAGGGCGAGGCGTCGGACTCCGACGAGGGTCGCGACCAGCAGCTGCCCAAGCTCGAGAAGGGCGAGGAGGCCGAGACCCGCAAGGTCGACGCGCTGGAGCGCGAGACCAAGCCGCCGCGGCGCTACAGCGACGCGTCGCTGCTCGGCGCGATGGAGACGGCCGGCAGCCTCGTCGTCGACGACGACGAGGCGCGTGAGGCGATGAAGGAGTCGGGCATCGGCACGCCGGCCACGCGCGCGGCGATCATCGAGCGCCTCATCGACGTCGGCTACGTCGAGCGCGACGGCCGTGCGCTCGTCGTGTCCGAGAAGGGCCTCGGCGTCATCCGCCTGCTCGCCGGGCACCCGCTGACCAAGCCGCAGCTCACCGGCGAGTGGGAGAAGCGCCTGTCGAAGATCGAGACCGGGGAGGAGGCCCGCGAGCGCTTCATGAGCGACATCGCCGGCTTCGCCGACTCGACGGTCAAGGAGCTCGACGTCAAGCTCAAGGACGTGAAGATCCCGCGGGCCAAGCTCGGTCCGTGCCCGGTCTGCGGCAACGAGATCTCCGAGAACCGCAAGGGCTACTCCTGCTGGTCGCGCGAGGATCCCGGCTGCGGCTTCGTCATCTGGAAGAGCAAGGCCGGCAAGACGCTCCCGATCGCGATCGCGAAGGAGCTCATCGCCGCCGGCAAGACGGCCAAGCCGGTCACCGGCTTCAAGGGCCGGTCGGGCAAGTCGTTCCGCGCGCGTCTCGCGCTGCAGCAGTCCGAAGAGGGCAAGTGGCGCGTCGAGTTCGACGAGCCCTGGGCCAAGGAGGGCGCCAAGCCGCCCGACGAGGAGACGCCCGACGCCGCCGCGGCCACCGCGGGGCAGGACGAGAAGGCGGGCGACGAGGCCAGCACGCCGGCCGAGACCGCTGTCGCCTAGCGGCGCGCCGGTCCGCTAGAGCAGCCCAGCGAGCGCGCCCAGCGCGTCGTTGCCGAACGTGATCACGTTGAAGAAGTCGGGCTCGACCTCGAAGGTCCCGTCGTCGCTCGTCGTGGTCGTGCCGGCGAGGCCGACGACGAACACGGCCACGAGAAGAAGCCCCCAGAGGATGCCGAGGATCCCGATGATGATCCCGGCGAGCGCGAGCCCGTCCCCGGTCTCGCGCCCCTGCGACGCCCTGACCTCGCGGCGCGCGATGACCCCGAAGACCACGGCGGGAATCGACAGGACGAGCGGGCAGAAGACGATCCCGACCAGCCCCAGGACCAGCGCCGTGATCGCCTTGCCGTTCGTGTCGCGGCGCGGCTGAGGAGCGGGCCACTGACCCTGCGTAGGCGGCGGCCACCCGGCCTGCTGCTGCCCAGGTGCAGGCCAGCCCTGCGGCGGCGGCTGCGGCGATGGTGTCTCCCAGCCCTGCGGCTGCGCCGGCGGCGGCGCCTGGCTCCCGAAGAGCGGGTCGCCCGACGTGACCTCGCCCTCGCGCGCGCCGAAGGCGTCCTCGGGACGGCCGGACTCCTGGCCGCGGCCGAACGGATCCTCTGGGCGCTGGGGGGTCGACATGCGGCAAGCCTAGACTGACTGCGGTGACGATCTCGGGCGACGAGGGATTCGTGGTCTGCCCGTTCCGCGCGATGACCGGACTTCCGTGCCCGCTGTGCGGTTCGACGCGGGCGGTCGTGCTCGCCGCCCAGGGCGACACGGCGTTCCTCGACTTCAACGCGGTGACGGTCGCGGTACTCGCGGCGGTCGCGCTGTACGGTGCCGCCGCGCTCGTCGTCGCGGCGCGCGGCGGGCGGCTGCGGCGCCCGGACCTGGGGCGCCGGGCGACCGTCGCGCTTGCGGTCGCGCTGGTCGCGACGGCGTGGGCGTGGACCCTCGCGCACCGCGACACCATCGTCACGTAGCGCCTCAGCGCCACGGGTCGTCAAGCGCTCCTGACGATCGCTCCCCGTGACGAGCAGGAAAACCCAGGCCCGGCCGGACGCTCCGGTTTGCTGCCAACGCTTCTTGCGCGCAGATGGACGTTTGTTCGATGCCGCGATTCAAGAAGTGCGTCGATGGTCCTATCGCCAGCCCGCCGCCCGAGAAGCCCGGCGAGGCGAGCGTCCTCTCTCCGTCCCCCAGGAGTCCCCCATGTCCAGCAAGAAGCTGCTGCTCGTTCCCGCGGCCGTCATCAGCATGCTCGTTCCAACGATGGACGCCGACGCGGCGTCGTCGAAGCGCAAGAACGCGAAGGGCTGGGACCAGAACCCGCCCGGCCACGCGCGTGTCGACGAGAACCGCCCGATCGGCGTCGGCAACGGCCGACGCATGCGCTAGCGAGTCGGTCCGATGGCCGGCAGCGTCCCCACAGCAGGAGCGCTCGTGCAGGCGGGCGTCACGACGGACGCGCCGCCGAGCGCGCGGCGCTTCCCGCCGTTCGCGGCGGCGACGATCTCGCTCGCCGTCGCCTCGGTCGTGCTCCTGCTTCCCGGGTCGGCCGCCGTTCCGACGGGCGACGCGGTCTTCTGGGCGCTCGCCGTGGCCGTCCTGGCCGGCGAGCTGCTGCCGATCCGCCTGCCGCGGCGTGACGGACTCGAGGACATCACGCTGTCGACGCCGTTCGCCTACGCGCTGCTGCTGTCGGCCGGAGTGCTCCCCGCCGTCGCCGTCTACGCCTTCTCCTCGCTCGTCCGCGACGCCGTCGACCGGACGTCACCATTGAAGACCGCGTTCAACGCCGCGCAGTGCGCCCTGTCGCTGCTTGCCGGTGCCGCGCTGCTCGCGGTCGCCGGCGCCGCCGTCGCGACGGCCGGCGCGCTCGACGGCGACCTCGCCCTGGTGCTCGTCGCGGGCGTCGGCATCTTCGCCGTCAACCAGGTGCTCGTCGGCGTCGGGACCGCGCTGGTGACCGGCGGACGCATCCGCGACCTCGTCATCGGCGACCTGCCCTTCCAGTCGTGGACGGCCGGGTTCCTGCTCACGCTGGCGCCGCTCGCGCTCGTCGCGGCCGACCGGAACGTCGCCCTGGTGCCGCTCCTCTTCTTGCCGATGCTGGCGATCCGGATCGGCGGCCGGCAGGCGATCCTCAACGCTCATCGCGCCTGGCATGACGACCTCACCGACCTCCCGAACCGCCGTCTGCTGCACCAGCGGCTCATCGAGGCGATCGGCGAAGCCGGCCGCGACGACGGCTCGGTCGCCGTAGCGATCATCGACCTCAACGGGTTCAAGGCGGTCAACGACACGCTCGGTCACGAGCAGGGCGACCGGCTGCTGTGCGACGTGGGAACCCGCCTCACCGTGGCGGTCCCGGCCAACGCGACGTTCGCCCGTCTCGGGGGAGACGAGTTCGGCGTCGTCCTGCCGGGCGCCACGCTGATCGAGGGGCGGCTCGCGATCGCGCAGCTGTTCGTCGCGCTGGAGGAGCCGTTCGAGCTCGACGGGCTCGCGGTCCAGGTCGACGCGTCGGCGGGGATCGCCGCGTACCCGCAGCACGGCTCCGAGGCGGTCGACCTGCTGCGCCACGCCGACGTCGCGCTCTACAGCGCGAAGTCCGGGCAGACCGAGCTCGAGGCCTACACCGCCGAGGACGATGAGCACAGCCTCGACCGGCTCGCGCCCGCGGGCCAGCTGCGCCGGGGCCTCGCGCGCGGGGAGCTCATCGTGCACTTCCAGCCGAAAGTCGCCGTTGCCGCCCGGCGCCGCCCCGGCGGGCGGGCGCTCGTGCGCTGGAACCACCCGCAGCTCGGGCTGATCGGGCCGGCCGGCTTCATCCCGATCGCCGAGCAGAGCAGCCTGCTCAAGCCGCTCACGCTGCACGTCCTCGAGGTCACGCTGCGCCAGTGCCGCGCGTGGCGCGACGACGGGCTGGACCTGCGCGTGTCGGTGAACCTCTCCGCGCGGAGCCTCCTCGACCGCGACCTGCCCGACGACGTCGGCCGCCTGCTCGCCGCCTCCGGGCTGCCCGGCGACGTGCTCCAGCTCGAGATCACCGAGAGCCGGCTGGTGTCGGACTTCCGCCGCGCCGAGTTCGTCCTCGCCGGGCTGCGCGAGCTCGGGGTCGGCCTCGCGATCGACGACTTCGGAACCGGCTTCTCGTCGCTCTCGCAGCTGCAGCGGCTGGCGGTCGACGAGATCAAGATCGACAAGTCCTTCGTGCTGAACATGGCGACGAACGCCGACGACGCGGCGATCGTCCGCTCGACGATCGAGCTCGGCAGGACGCTCGCGCTCGACGTCACCGCCGAGGGCGTCGAGACGCCCGAGGCCTACGCGCAGCTCGTCGCGCTCGGCTGCCACTTCGCGCAGGGCTACCACGTCGGACGGCCCGCGCCGGCCGACGCGTGCCGCCGCGATCTCGCCCGGTTCGTCAAGGCGGAGGCCGTCCATGCGTAGGCTCGCGTGCGCGGTCGTCCTCGCCGCCGTGGCCGTTCCCGCGGCTCCCGCGGACGCCGCGTCGACGCCGCACGTCGTGCTGCTGAGCGACCAGGTCGCCGACGCGGGCACCGTCATCCGCGCCCGCGAGCGCTCGCTGGGCTTCATCACCAGGTTCCGCTACGCGACGGCAGCCCGCGGGTTCTCCGCGTCGCTCAACGAGAAGCAGGTCGCGCGCCTGACGGCCGATCCCGCCGTCCTGATGGTCGTGCCCGACACCGAGGTCACGGGTGCCGGCACCGCCGCGATCGCGGCCGGGGAGCAGGCGCCGGCCGGCGTGCGTCGGATCGGCGCCGCGACGGCCGGCACCGCCTCGACGGCGGCGACGGGCGCGGTGGCCGTGCTCGACACCGGCATCGACCTCGCCAACCCGGACCTCGACGCGCGGCACGGCGTCAACTGCATCACGCCGTCGACCCCGGCCCGGGACGACAACGGCCACGGCACCCATGTCGCCGGGATCATCGGCGCGCGCAACGCCGGACGCGACGTCGTCGGCGTCGCGCCGGGCACGACCGTCTACGCGGTCAAGGTCCTCAACGCGCGCAAGACCGGCACCCTGTCGCAGCTGCTGTGCGGGATCGACTGGGTCGCGCGCAACGCCGCGGCGCTTGGGATCACCACCGCGAACATGAGCATCTCGGGGACCGGCTCCGACGACGGCCAGTGCGGCCGTGCCAACCGCGACGCCCAGCACGTCGCGGTCTGCAACGTGGTCGCCGCCGGCGTCACCTTCGTCGCGAGCGCAGGCAACAGCGGGCGCGGGTTCGGCACCACGATCCCCGCCGCCTACCGGGAGGTCCTCACCGCGACCGCGATGAACGACGCCGACGGCCTGCCCGGCGGCAGGGGCACGGCGTTCGGGTGCAAGACGACCGAGAAGGACGACCGGTTCTCGACGAGCTCGAACTTCGCCGTCACGAGCGCCGACGCGGCCCACGTCATCGCCGCGCCGGGGACCTGCATCGTGTCCTCCAAGGCGGGCGGCGGCACCGCGACCTACACGGGGACGAGCCAGGCCGCGCCGCACGTCGCCGCCGCGGTCGCGACGTGCCGGTCGGTCGACGGACCGTGCGCCGGGCTCGCTCCCGCGGCGGTCATCGCGAAGGTGCGCGCGCTCTCCTCCGCCGTGACCGGCGCCGGCTTCGTCGGCGACCCGTTCTCGCCGGTGACGGGCAAGGCGTTCGGGCCGCTCGTCAGCGCGCGGTCGTGACGCCGCGCGCCTGAAGCTGCTCGCGCAGGCGCAGGAGGGCGAGGTCCTTCGCCTTCGCCTCGAGCATCACGTCGAACTCGAGGCCGTCGGCGGTCTGGGTGACGAAGTGCTCGAACGCGATCGGGTCGATCATGTCCGCGTGGGCGCGCAGCTGGGGGAGGACCCAGGAGCGCTCGACGCGCCGGCCGACCTTGCGCTTCTTCTCCTCCATCGCCGTCTTCGGCGTCGAGTAGTGGATCTTCGGCATGACCCCGTCGGGCCACGTCCCGAGCGCGAGCGTCAGCGCCTCGCGGTCGGGGATGCGGTCGGGGTCGTTGCAGTGGTGGTGCAGGATGTCCCAGGCGACGGGACGGCCGATCCGGTGATGCAGCTCGAGCACGTCGCGCAGCGAGAACGTCCGGTCGTCGTTCTCGATCACGAGGCGGTTGCGGGCCGCGTCGGAGAGGGTGGCGAACCCCTCCTCGAAGCGGTCGAGCGCGGCCTCGGTGCCACCGGCCGCGCCGCCGACGTGGAGGATCACGACGCACTCCGGGCCGAGGCCCATGCCGTCCATGAGCTCGGCCTGCACCTCGAGCTCGACCGCGGCGAGGCGCCGGACCTCGGCGTGCTCGGAGTTCAGCACCGTGTACTGGCCCGGGTGCGAGCTGATGCGCATGCCCAGGGCGCGGGCCTTCTCGCCGATCTGCGCGAGCCGCTCGGCGTGGCGCTGCGGCGCGTCGCGGAACTGCGGCAGGTCCGGGTGGCTCGCGTAGGGGGCCAGGCCCGTGGCCATCCGGTAGAAGCGGATGTCGTGGTCGTCGCAGTAGGCGAGGATCGCGTCGAGGTTGTCGAGCGAGACCGCGAGGCTCGGCTCGGACTGGTGGCGTCGCGTGTCGTGGGAGGGGAGTCCTCCCGCGCCGAGCACCTTGACGGCGAAGCCGAGTCGCATGCCTGCGCCGTACCCCGGGCGGATGACCTCTTCGCGCCAGGCCACGGCTGACCCTCACCGTCCCGCGTCGTCGATCGCCAGCGCTCGCGAGGCCGTCCTCTCCGCCGCCGCCGTCGTGCCCCACACGGACGCCGACGGACTCGCCGCGGGCGCGATCGCCCTTCGCGCTCGCGGCGAGGGCGCAGAGGCTGCGGTCCTGCTGGGCCGCGGCGAGACGCCGTTCGCTGTCGAAGCGCGCCTGCCCGACGGCCCGCTCGCGATCCTCGACTGGGGCGTGCGCCCGCTCGCGCGCCCAGCGGTCCTCGTCGACCATCACGCGCCTGAGGCCTCGCTCGACGACGCGCTCGTCGTCTCCTCGTACGGCGAGTCCCCCGAGATCTCGACCGGGCCGCTCATGCGCCGCCTGTTCCCCGACACACCCGCGTGGCTGGCCGCGGTGGGCGCCGTGGGCGACCTCGGGGACGCCGGCTTCGCGCTGCCCGAGTGCGAGGGCGCGCGACCGAAGACGGCGATCCGCAAGCTGGTGTCGCTGGTCAACGCGCCGCGGCGGTTGCCCGACGGGCCGGTCCGGACGGCGCTGGCGCTCCTGGTCGAGCACGACGATCCGCGCGCGGCGCTCGCCGATCCGCGGGTGGCCGAGCTCGAGGAGGCCAAGCTCGCCTGGCGAGCCGAGTTCGACCGCGTCGTGCGGACGGCGCCCCGGATGATCGGGTCCTCGCTCGCGCTCCTGCGGTTCGCGAGCCCGGCGCAGGTCCATCCGCTCGTCGCGACGGCATGGGCGCGCCGGCTGGCGCCGCGGATCGTCATGGCCGCCAACGACGGCTACCTCGCGCCCGGGGTCGTGAACTTCGCGGTCCGCGGGGGGAGCGGCGACCTGCGGGCCGTGCTCCGGGCCGCGCTGCGGGACGCGGGCGGCGAGTTCGCGCATGGTCACGACCGCGCGACCGGCGGGAGCCTCGGTGTCGCCGACTTCGAGCGCCTGCTCGCGGCGTTCGCGTAGATCGGCTGCTCGCGCCGTGGAGCTCCGCATTTGCTCGGTGGCGCGGGCCGTGGGCTCGTCCGAAACGACGTCAGTCAGCACATCAGGATCCGGATCGCTCTGGTGCTCCTCCCGTAGGTGCCGCGGGTTCGGGGTGTTCCGATTGCTGTTTGTAAGCGTGCGCTTACACCTGGTGTAAGTCCCCGCTTACAAACTCGAGACGACGTCCGCGAACCTCGCCCGTGTAGCCGTGGCTAGCACCGGTGCTAGCCGCCGCTGGGCGCCCCACGCGGGAGCCAGTCTGTCTTTGGACCACCCGCAGGCCCGGGCCACCGAGCAAGTGCGGAGCTCCACGGCAACTTCGCAACGACTTTCACGCACGTTGCGGGATACGCCGTCAGACCGTCCGACGCGCAAGCGACATTGCTCGGTCCATGCCGCTCACGCTCGTCACCGGGCCCGCCAACGCCGAGAAGGCGGGCGTCGTGCTGGACCGCCTTCGGGCGGCGCTCGAACGTGAGCCGATCCTCGTCGTCCCGACGGGGCCGGACCGTGCCCGCTACCAGCGCGAGCTGGCCGAGGAGGGCCTGGTGTTCGGCGTTCGGGTCGAGACGTTCGGGCGGCTGCTCGGCGAGGTCGCGTCGCGGGCGGGGGTGACGGGGCGGCCCGTCGGTCCCTTCGCGCGCGAGCGCATCGCGGCGGCGGCCGCGGCGCGCGCGGATCTGCACGTGCTGGCGGCGTCGGCGGCGACGCCGGGGTTCGCCGACGCCGCGTGCCGGCTGTTCGACGAGCTTGCGTGGGACCGGATCGCGCCGCCGCGCTGGATCCAGGCGCTCCGCGCGTGGGCGGCCGAGGACGCCGCGCGTCGTACCTACGCGGACGAGCTCGGGCGCCTGTACGCGGCCTACCGGTCCGAGCTCGGGCGCGTGGGCCGACTCGACGAGGCGCTGCATCAGGCCGCGGGCCTCGACGCGCTGCGGGAGGAGCCGGGCCGGTGGGGCGACACGCCGGTGCTGTTCTACGGGTTCGACGACCTGAGCGCGCTCCAGGTCGACGCGGTCACCGCGCTCGCGTCGACCGCAGCCGACGTGACGATCTCGCTGACCTACGAGCCGGGCCGGCATGCGTTCGCGGCCCGCGGCGAGACCGTCGCCGAGCTGTCCCCGCGCGCGGACGCGGTCATCACGCTGGCGGCCAACGACCAGCACTATGCACCGCAGGCCCGCTCCGCGCTGCACCACCTCGAGCGTGGGCTGTTCGAGGACCCGGTCGGCGGCCCGCCGCCTGCCGCAGGGGGGAACGAGGCGGACACGACAGGGAGCGAGGACGCCGCTGTGTCTGGCGCTCCTTCGGACGTCGAGGCCATGTCGCCGTTCGCGTCGGCCGATGCCGCGATGCCGACGCTCTTCGACGACCTCGCGGCGCGCAGCGACGCCGCGGACGCCGATCCGGCCGGGCCGATCGTGGCGCGCCGCGGCGCAGACGGGGTGGCCGCCGGCGACGCCGTCGTCTTCCTCGAGGGCGGGGGCGAGCGCGCCGAGCTCGAGCTCGTCGCGGCCGAGGTCGCCCGGCTGATCCGCGAGGACGAGGTCGCGCCCGAGGAGATCGCCGTCGTGCTCCGTCAGCCCGACGAGGCGTCGGCGCTCGTGGCCCAGGTCTTCGAGACGTACGGCGTGCCGATCGCGATCGAGCGCCGGACGCAGCTCGGGCACACGCCGCTGGGACGCGGGCTCGTGTCGCTGCTTCGCGCCGCGACGGGCGGGACGGCCGCCGACCTGCTCGCGTACCTGCGGACGCCCGGGCGGATCCGCGAGACGCAGCGGGTCGACCGGCTCGAGGCGGAGCTGCGGCGCGAGGGCA
>CADCVT010000046.1 GCA_902806215.1 uncultured Solirubrobacteraceae bacterium
GACCCGGACACGAGCTGCGTCGGCCTGGAGTACTTCTGCTTCAACGGCGACGAGCTGTGGACGATGGCCGACGAGGACCTCGTCGCGCTTGCGACCAAGGAGCTCGAGCAGCTCGGCCTGTGCAAGCCCGGCTCGGTCCGCCGCGGCTACGCCGTGCGCGTGCCGCTCGCGTACCCGATGTACGACGAGAGCTACGCCGAGCAGGTCGCGACGATCCGCTCGTGGCTCGACCCGATCAAGGGCCTCGTCCAGGTCGGCCGCAACGGCCTGCACCGCTACAACAACTCCGATCACTCGATGCTGAGCGCGATGCGCGCCGTGGACAACGTCCTCGGCCGCGGCGACCACGACATCTGGGCGGTCAACGTCGAGTCGGCTTACCACGAGGAAGAGACCGACGCCGACGCCGAGCACGCGTACAAGAAGGTCCCTGTGACGCCTGCCACGCAGCAGGAGGAGCAGGCGATGGTCGAGGCCGCGTAGCGACCGACTCCGGCTGCGCCTGACTGCGAGTCAGGCTGCAATCGCCCTGAAAGGCGTAGAGGGTGATGCGGTGCAAGGACGCCGCGTCACCCTCACCCTGCTCGCCTGCTCGCGCTGCTCGCGCTGAGCGCCTCTCCCGCCTCGGCCGTCGCCGCCGACGGCGACCCCGAAACCACCTTCGGCGGGGGCGACGGCCAGGTCTACGCGCCGCTCTCGAACCAGAGCGAGGACGCCATCACGCCGCTCGTCGCACAGGCTCCCGACGGCTCCATCGTGGCTGGCGTCTCGTCGTTCGGCTCGAACGTCAGGTGTCTCGCGGCGGCGGCACCTCGAACGCCCGGGGCGTCCACATCTCGAGACCGGCGAGTGCAGCGGGCCCGAGATCCATGCCGGGGCCGTCCGCGCCGACGGGGGCGCGTACCTGCTCACCAGCTGCGCACTCTTCGGCGACCCGGACAGCGAGCCCGACGAGGACTGGGGCGGCGACGGCGAAGCGCAGCTCGAGCCCCCGGACTACCCCGAGTCGCTCCGCACCGACGCGGGCATCAAGATGGCCATCGGCCCCGATGGCAAGCTGACCGTCCTGGCAGAGATCGACCGGCGCCGGCGAGGCGACTTCGTCGCCGACGGCGCCGCGGTGCTGCTCCGGTACACCACCACGGGGGTCCACGACACGTCGTTCAGCGGCAACGGTGCCGCCGAGACCGACGCTCCCGGTTACACGCTCGCGATCGGGCCCGACGGGCGGACCGTCATCACGAGCGCGTTCCCGCAGGTGATCGACCGACGCGGTCGTCAGGCGGACTTCCAGCTCAAGCGCTTCACCGCCGCGGGCGCGCTCGACCCGCCCTTCGACGAGGACGGCCGCGTCGCCGTCGTCGGACCCGTCTGCTGCGCGCAGGAGGCACGGCTCGCGGTGCAGCCCGACGACAAGGTCCTGCTCTTCAGCTGGCATCAGGACACGCAGCAGCAGGGACCACGCGGAGAGGACAGCGTCAACAACCAGCTCGTCCTGCGGCGCTATCGCGAGGAAGGAGCGGTCGACACGACCTTCGGCGTCGATGGCGACAGGTCTTCCAGAGCGGGTCCGACCAGTTCTCGCGAGAGGTCGGGCCGCCGGTCGTGCACGCCGACGGTCAGATCCTCGCTCCCTTCACGTGGCTGGAGTTCACGCTCGTGCGCTCGTTCACCGTCGATCCGCCCGAGGGCTACTCGTTCGGCCTGGCCCGCTTCGTCAACCCGTCGCTGACGCCGGTCGTCGAGGAGGAGAAGGAGGAGGTCGTGGTCAAGAAGGACGAGCTGGTCACGCCGGCGGCCACGGTCACCCCTGCCACCACGTCCCCGGCTGCCGTGCCCGGAGCCGCACCGGTCGTCGCGCGCCGGTGCCTCAGCCGTCGCTCGCTGACGCTGCGCTTGCGCACCGGGCGCCGCCGGAGCGAGCAGTCGGCGATCGTGTCGGCGACGGTGACCGTCAACGGCAAGCGGGTCACGCCGCGGCGCAGGGGCGCGACGGTGAACCTGCGCAACCTGCCGAAGGGGCGCTACAGCGTCGTCATCCGGCTGCGGCTGGCCGACGGCGGTCGGGTCCGCGACGTTCGCCGCTACCGCACGTGCGCGCAGAAGATCGAGCGCGAGCTCGCGCCGCTGCGCACCAGGCCGCAGGTCAGGTGACGTCGGCCGAAGGTCCGAGCTTGCGAGGACCGTAGGCCGAAACCAGGCCTTCCCCGCTTGCGTGCGAGCCCGCCGGCAGCTCGATCGGCAGGCTGAGGACGAACCGCGCGCCGCCGATCGTGTCGTCGTTGGCGAGCTCGAGTCGGCCGCCGAGGCGCTCGGCGAGCTCGCGACCGATCGCCAGACCGAGGCCGAAGCCCTCCTCGCCGCCGGTGGAGCTGCCGCGCTGGAAGCGCTCGAAGATGAGGTCGCGCTCCTCGGGCGGGACGCCCGGGCCGGCGTCGGCGACCTCGATCGTCGCGCGCTCGCCGTGGTAGGCGGCCTCGACCCGCACGGGAAGGTTGGGAGGCGTGAACCGCAGCGCGTTGTCGAGCAGGATCCGCACGATCCGGGCGATCGCGCCCGGGTCGCCGCTGGCCCAGCACGGGCCGATCGGCGGGACGACCTCCACGTTGAGGCCGCTCTCGGCGGCGCGCAGCTCGAACTCCGCTGCGACGGCCCGCGTCAGCTCGCCGAGCTCGACGGGCTCGGAGCGCAGCGGCGCCTCGGCGTCCAGGCGCGAGAGGTCGAGCAGGTCGCTGGCCAGGTGCTCGAGCCGGCGCAGCTGCCGCTGCGCACCGGTGATCTGCTCGTGCGCGTCGTCGAGGTCGACGCGCCCCTCGCGCAGGTCCTCGTCGAGCAGCTCGAGCATCCCCTGCAGCAGCGTCAGGGGCGTGCGCAGCTCGTGCGACGCGGTGGAGACGAACGCCCGCCGCGCCGCCTCCTGGCGGTTGATGCTCTGCTGCATCGACGCGAGCGCCCGGGTCAGGTCGCCGACCTCGTCGCGCGAGTCGTCGGCCGGGATCGGCGTGTTCGACACCGCCGCCTCGCGCAGGCGCTCCAGCCGCCGCAGCAGCGTCGAGCTGAGCCCGCTGCCGAACAGGAGCGCGACCGCGAGGCCCACGAGCGCCGCGGTCAGGAACGCCTCACGGACTTGGTTCACCGTCGCGGCCACATCGGTCAACGGCTTCGTCGCGATGAGCACCCCGCGCCGCCGGCCGTTGAGCGTGACCGCGACGCGGACCTCGTCGGCCGTGACGGTCCGGACGGTGCGGCGGGTGGCGAGAACGCGGTAGACCTCGCGCGGGACGCGGCGGCGCGACTCGCGCGGAAACAGCTCGCGCGGAACGAGGTCGTAGACCTGGACGCGCGAGTCCGTCCGCGAGTCGAGCCCGAACGCCGCATCGAAGTCGCTTTCCGGCCGGACCTCGCGCTCGATCTGGGGCCGCGAGGTGAGAACGGCCGCGCGCAGGTTGTCCGACGCGTCGGCGCGCAGGCGGTCCTGCAGCGGGCCGAGCAGCGCGATCGCCGCCACGCCGAGCGTCACGGCCGCGGTCAGCAGCAGCGAGGCCAACAGGCGGGGGCGCAGGCCGTAGCGCACTAGTCCCCCTGGAAGCGGTATCCGGCGCCGCGCACGGTGAAGATCATCTCCGGCTCCTCCGGGCTGCGCTCGAGCTTCTCGCGCAGGTGGCGGATGTGGACGTCGATCGCGCGCGGGTCGCGGTAGGCGCTGTCGCCCCAGATCGCCCGCAGGAGCTCCTGCCGGTTGAAGAGCTTGCCCGGCGTGCTCATCAGGCACGAGAGCAGCTCGAACTCGCTGAAGGTCAGCCGCACGGACTCGCCCCGGCACGTCACCGCGCGCCGCCGGCGATCGAGCTCGACCGGGCCGACGGTGACGACGTTGCCGTCGTCGAGCACGCGCCCGCCGACGCGGCGCAGAACCGCGCGGATGCGGCTGCGCAGCTCGGCCAGGCCGAACGGCTTCGTCACGTAGTCGTCGGCGCCGGCCTCGAGGCCCTGGACGGCGTCGGCCTCGCTGTCGAGCGCGGTGAGCATGATGATCGGCACCACGTTGCGCCGCGCCCGCAGTTCGCGGGCGACGTCGTAGCCCGACGGGCCGGGTCCGAGCGCCACGTCGAGCAGCACGATGTCGAACGCGTCGGCGTCGGCCTGCGCGAGCGCCTGCTCGCCGTCGGGCACGCTGACCACCTCGTGGCCCTCGCGCGCGAAGGACTTCTCGAGCAGCGCGCGCAGCTCGGCCTCGTCGTCGACGACCAGGATCTTCAGTGCGGCAGCCATCCGCCGAGACAGACTAGGGCTGTGATCAGGCGGAGCCGCTCGCGCGAGCCTTGGCCTCGCGACGGGCGGCCGCGGCGACGCGGAGCTGCTCGTGCTCGACCTGGCGCTTGAGCTGCTGGAGCGAGCGGCGCAGGTGGCCGCGGACCGTCGGCGCGGCGACCTGCTCGGCGACCCAGCCGCCGAGGCCGGCGCCGGCGACGCCGTAGCTGAGCCGCAGCTCGACGTCGGTGCGTCCGAGGTCGCGTTCCCTGAGACGCCAGCGACCGCGCTGGTCGACGCCGGTCACCGAGTTCCAGGCCAGGTCGCCTGGCTCCTCCCACTCGACGACCTCGACCATGCCGCCGAGCTCCGCCGAGCCGACGCGCATGAGCGTCTTGTACCGGGCGCCCATGCCGGTCTCCTGGTCGCCGGTGACCTCCCAGCGGGTGACGCCGGACATGAAGTGCAGGTACCGCGTCGGGTCGGTGATGAACGCCCAGACCGACGAGGCGGGCGCCGAGACCTGGATGCGGGCGCCGACCCTCATCCGACGATCGGCAGGCGGCGCTCGGCGGCGAGCGCGTCGAGGGTCTCCTGCATGAGCCGCGTGACGTGGCTGTAGACGTCGTCGAGGTCGGGGTCGTCGCCGAACTCCTCGCGCAGGCGGATCGGCGGCAGCGTCTCGATCGTGATCTTCGCCGGCAGCGGGACGTGCCCGAGGAAGTCGCCGACGTTGATGCCCCACGGGATCGCGATCGAGATCGGCAGCACCTTCAGGCGGAACGCGCGGTCGAGCATGAGCAGCTTGGCCAGCGTCTCCCCGCGCGACAGGAACAGGGAGGTCTCCTGGCCGCCGATCGAGACGACCGGGACGATCGGCACGTCGTGCTCGAGCGCGAGGCGGATCCAGCCCTTGCGCCCGTCGAAGTCGACCCGGTTGCGCTCCCAGACGGGCCGGTGGACCTCGACGTCGCCGCCGGGGTACACGAGCACAGCGGCGCCGGACTCGAGCGCCTTGCGGGCGTTCGACGGCGAGGCCGCGATGACGCCGTGCCGGCGCAGGAACCCGAGGCCGGGGAACGAGACGACGAGGTTGTGCGCGAGCGCGAAGAGCGGGCGCTCGACGCCGAAGTACGCGTTGAACGCCAGCGTGAAGACGCCGCTGTCGACGGTGAGGTTGCCGCCGGAGTGGTTGCCGACGAGCAGGACCGGGCCGTCCTCGGGGATGTTCCCCAGCCCGCGGACCTCGCCGCGGAAGTACAGGCTCGACAGGAGCCAGAGGCCGGGAAGGCGCTCGCGGATGTAGTCGGGGTCGCGCTCGTCGAGGTCGGCCTCGGGCACGCGTCGCGTGACCTGCCGGGCGACGGCCTTGAGCAGCCGCTCGGGGAGCGGTGGCCCGCCGCGCTCCTTCGGCTCGTCCCCGGAGCCGCCGAGGGCCTCGCGGATGCGCTCGTCGTCGTGGTGACCGTTGCGCGAAGCGCGCGTCGTCGTGCCCGCCATTGCGGAAGACCGTACCCGCTACGCGGCGAGACGAGTGAAGGCCGCGCCGTCGCCGAGGCGGTCGACGCGGTCGAAGAAGTCCCCGAGCAGGGCGTTGACCTCCTCGGGGCGCTCCACCTGCGGCACGTGGCCGCAGTTCTCGAAGACGATCTGCTCCGCGCGCGGCAGCCACTTCTCCACGTGGCGCTTGAACGCCTGGGGGATGAGCGTGTCGTGCGTGCCCCACATGAAGAGCGACGGGCACCCGAGCTCGGACAGGCGCGGGTAGAAGCCACCGCGGCCGAAGGGCTTGTCGAGGTAGATGTTCCGGGCGCTCGAGAGGAACGCGAAGCGGGCGCCGGCGCTGCCGTAGATGCGCTGGAACTCCTCGACGGCGACGTCGGCCACGCTCGGGTCGACGGCGTCGGGGTCGCAGAACAGGCTCCAGAACTGGCCCTCGACCATCCGGCGCGCGAGCTTGTGCGGCAGCATCCCGAACTCGGGGCGCAGCAGGCGGACGATCGGGTGGAACTCGCGCTTGACGAAGGCGACGGCCGGACAGAGCAGAGCGAGCCCGGCGACGCGCTCGGGGTAGCGCAGCGCGACCTCGATCGAGACGCGACCGCCCATCGAGTTGCCGACGAGGTGGGCGCGCTCGATGCCGAGCTCGTCCATGACGTCGATGACCGTGGCCGCGAAGCCCTTGGCCGTGTACTCGAAGGTCAGCGGCTTGGTCGACGAGCCGAAGCCCGGCAGGTCGAGCGCGTGGACGCGGTACTTCGCGCTGAGCGCGGCGGCCGTGTCGAAGAAGGAGGACTTCGCGCCGCCGAGGCCGTGGATGAGCAGCACGTCCGGGCCTTCGCCGAGCGTCAGCGTCGAGACGCGGGCCCCGCGGGTCTTGACCTCGTGCACGCGCATGAGCGGCGGGCGCCCGTCGGGCAGGCGGAACAGGCCCTCGAAGCCGACGGCGAGGTCGACGGCGCCCCGCGCGTAGAGCAGGCGCTCGCGGAAGGCGTCGAGGCCCGACAGCTCGCCGGCGCGCAGGCGCAGCCAGGTCTCGGCGTCGGTGCCGATGACGACGTCGGGGCGGCGGTTCGTGACGCCCTTGCGGACCCGGGCGCCGTGGACGGTGCAGCGCACCTCCCAGGTGTGGCCCACGTCGCCGAGGCGCACGTGGTACGTCGCGTCGAACCCCGCCTCCGCGCCGAGATACCGCTCGGGCAGCGTGCGGAAGGCCTCCTCGACGGCGGCCAGCCGGGCGTTTGGGGGGTGGGACCCAGGCACCTGATGGGAGACCCTACCCAATGGACCGGTCATCGGGCCTATCCATAAGGCCAGGTGGGCATCGGACATTCGTCTAGATTCCGCGACCGATGGTGCGCCTCCACGACACCCGGACCGGCGAGGACCTGCCGCTCGAAGCCGAGCAGGGCGAGCGCGTGGGGATCTACGCCTGCGGGCCGACGGTCTACAACCGCATCCACATCGGCAACGCCCGGCCCTATGTCGTCTTCTCGCTGCTCAGGCGCTTCCTCGCGCACGAGGGGTACGCGCCGGTGCTCGTGATCAACGTCACCGACGTCAACGACAAGATCTACGACGCCGCCGGCGATCGCCCGAGCGCCGAGCTCGCGGCCGAGATGACGCGCTTCTACGAGGCCGACACCGAGCTCCTCGGCCTCGGGCGGCCCGACCACGAGCCGAAGGCCGCCGAGACGATCGGCCCCATCGTCGGGCTCATCGAGGAGCTCGTGAACCGCGGCAACGCCTACGAGTGCAACGGGGACGTCTACTTCCGCGTGCGCTCGGACCCGCAGTACGGCGCGCTGTCGCACCGCGAGGTCGACGCGATGGACCAGGGCGAGGGCGTCGAAGGCTCCGATCGCAAGGAGGATCCGCTCGACTTCGCGCTGTGGAAGGCCACGAAGCCGGGGGAGGACACCTCGTGGGACTCGCCGTGGGGGCCCGGTCGGCCGGGCTGGCACATCGAGTGCTCGGCCATGGCCGAGGAGCTGCTCGGCGTCGGCTTCCACATCCACGGCGGCGGCTCGGACCTCGTCTTCCCCCACCACGAGAACGAGGCCGCCCAGACCCGCTGCGGACGCGGAGCGGAGCTCGCGCAGATCTGGATGCACAACGGGATGCTGCAGCTCGGCGGCGAGAAGATGGCGAAGTCGGTAGGCAACATCGAGCGCCTGGCCGACGCCGTCGAGCGCTGGGGCCGCGACACCCTCGTCTACTTCTTCTCCACGGCGCACTACCGGCAGCCGATCCAGTACTCCGACGAGGCTCTGACGCAGGCTGCGACGACGGTCGGGCGGATCCGGGACTTCGCTCGCGGGCTTGACCCTGAAGCCGCATCGGCGACGGAGCTCGAAGGTGTTCGCGAGCAGTTCTTCGCGGCGCTGAGGGACGACTTCAACACGCCGGGGGCGCTGGCCGCGCTGTTCGAGTGGATCCGCCTCGCGCGCGCGAGGAACGAGACCGGCGGGGCTGATCTGCACGCGATGCTCGCGGTGCTGGGACTGGAGAACCTGTTCGACGCCGGTCGCGAGCCGACCGCCGAGGATCTCGCGCTGCTCGACCAGCGCCAAGCGGCCCGGAAGGGCAGGGACTTCGCCGAGGCCGATCGCCTCCGCGAC
>CADCVT010000047.1 GCA_902806215.1 uncultured Solirubrobacteraceae bacterium
AGCGCTGGGCCGACCGCACCGAAGCCGACAACGGCATCATCATCCGCCCCGACACGACGACCCCGACCAGCGGCATCGTGCTCTCGTCCGGCAACGACGTCGACCCGGCCAAGCGCCCGCCGCAGCCCGCAGAGGCTGGGGGCGTCGTACTCGTGAACGCCTGTCGTGCTCAGACCCCGTTGAACCACAGTCCCAGGTTGTGCGGTCACCGTCAACAATGTGCTCGGTACCTCCGCAGCGCTCTCGCATGGACACCCCCGTGGCGCCAGGGCGGCTGACGCCCTTCAGCGCCGCCGCGGCGGGAGCGCCTCGAGGGCCTCGTCGCGCGTGTCGGCGAGGAAGATGATCCCTCCGGCCGAGTTGATCTGCATGATCTGCTTGACGTAGTCGTGGCGCGTGATCAGCGCGAGGCCCGCTCCCTCGCGCGGGTCGAGGTCCGCGGCGCAGCGGACGAGCGCGTCGAGGACCTTCGAGTTCAGCATCGAGGCGCCGGAGGCGTCGACGACGATCCGGCGGCGGCCGGCGCTCTTGAGCTCGGCGAACGCGCGGTCCATCTCCACGCCCGACCAGACGTGGGTCATCTCCAGCACGACGACGGCGGTGTCGTCGCCGATCTCCTCGACCTGCGGCAGCACCATCAGAGGACCTGCGGCAGCTGCTGCCAGGACGGGACCTCGATCGGGGCGCCGATGTGCAGCCCGGTGTCGTCGATCGCGTACTCGCGGATCGCCTTGTCGTGGTCCGAGCCGCGCATCTTCAGGACGTTGATCGCGCGCCCCACCTCGCTGCCGTGCCCGACGTACTGCAGCAGGACGATCGAGTCGCTCACCGTCGAGACGTGCAGGCCGCCGTGACCGACCGAGCCGAGGTCCTCCGACGCCGACGTGACGAGGCCGAGCACCGCGCTCTGCTTGATGTGGAAGCTCAGCCCGAGCAGGTAGTCGCGGAAGCTCTTGTCGCTGGCGACCCGCTGCAGCGCGGTGAGCGAGTCGATCGCGACCCGGTCTGGCTCGAAGTCGGCGATCGCCGCCTTCATGGACAGGAGGTGGTCCTCGAGCGTCTGTGCCTCCGGCGGGACCGCGACGATCCGCAGGTTGCCGTCGGCCTCCTGGCGCTCGAGGTCGAGGCCCCACGCCTCGGCGTTGCGCCGGATCTGCTCGGCCGACTCCTCGAACGAGAGCAGCAGCGCGCGCTCGCCGGCGCCGCCTCCGCCAGCCGAGAACTGCGTGGCGAGGAGCGACTTGCCGGTGCCGGTCGCCCCGGTGACGAGCACGAGCGACCGGTCGAACATGCCGCCGTTGCACATGCGGTCGAGCTCAGGGCTGCCCATCGTGAGGCGCGTGCGCTGCGACGCCGTGCCGAAGCCGACGACCTCCTGCGGCACGACGACGATCCCGCGCTCGTCGACCACCGTGAACAGGTGCTCGCCGCGCATGTGCGAGCCGCCGCGCAGCTTGAGCACCTCGGCGGTCCGCCGCCGCTTCTCGTCCTCGAGCGTGTTGCGCAGGATCACGACGTTGTCGGCGACGAACTCCTCGAACCCGAAGCGCGAGATCGGCCCGTAGTCGTCGCTGCGCTCCGCGGTCATGACCGCGGTGACGCCCATGTCCGACAGCTCGGACGCGATCTTGAACACCGCCCGCCGCGCGCTCGTCGCCTCGCCGAGCTGCTCGATGAGCGCGCCCGTCGAGTCGATGGCCAGCCGCTTCGCACCGACGCGCTCGACCGCGTGCCGAACGCGCAGGACGAGCGACGAGAGGTCGTAGTCGCCGACGACGATCGTCTCCTCGTGGAAGCGCGGCGACGCGTCGACCCCGGCCCACAGACCGTCGCGCTCCCAGGCGGGGATGTCCCACCCGAACGTGGCGACGTTGCGCGCGATGTCCTCCGGGTGCTCCTCGAACGTCACGAGCACGCCGGGCTCGCCGTTGCGAGCCCCCTCGGCGAGGAACTGGGTGGCGAAGAGCGTCTTCCCCGAGCCCGCGGTGCCCGTCACGAGCGTCAGCCGCTGAAGCGGCAGCCCGCCGCGGCTGATCAGGTCGAAGCCGTCGACGCCCGACGGGACGCGCTCGATGCCGCTCACGCGCCGTCCTCTCCAACCAGGCCGAGGCTCCAGCGCACGCGGTCGACGTCGGACAGGTCGCCGACGATGCGCCTCACCGGCTCGGGCGCGACGCGCACGAGCAGCGGCGTGGCGAGGATCCCCTCCTGCTCGGCGACCTCCGGCCGCTCCGCGAGGTCGACGATCTCGACCGACGCCGAGTCGCCCAGGTGCTCGGCCTGCAGGCGGCGCAAGGCGCCGACGGCGCGGTCGGCGAGCTGCGTCCCGCCTACCACGTAGAGGCGTAGGACGGTCTCCACCGGTTGCAGCCTATTGGCTTCAGAACGAGCGAGGGCGCGGCTTGGCGCCGCGCCCCCTGCCCTCCGTCTATGAAACCGAGGAAGCGTCTAGCGCTTCGACGACTTCTTCTTCTTGGCGGCCTTCTTCTTGCAGGCCTTCAGCGCCTTGCCCTTCTTGCCCCTGCAGCTGCTCTTCTTGGCCTTCGACGGCGCCTTCGTCGCCACGGGGCCGGC
>CADCVT010000048.1 GCA_902806215.1 uncultured Solirubrobacteraceae bacterium
AGCAGGAGAGGTCGATCACGCTCGCGCCCGTCGACCAGCAGCTGGTCGGCCTCGAGCCCGAGCAGGAGCTCCTCACCCTCAACATGGGCCCGCACCACCCGGCCACGCACGGGGTGCTGCGGCTCATGGTCACGCTCGAGGGCGAGGTCGTGCGCGACCTCAAGCCGATCATCGGCTACGTCCACACCGGCATCGAGAAGACCGCCGAGGACAAGAACTACTGGAAGGCCATCCCCGTCGTCGAGCGGATGGACTACCTGGCGTACTACTTCAACGCGTACGCGTTCTGCGGCGCCGTCGAGACGCTGCTCGACCTCGAGGTCCCCAAGCGCGCGCAGTACCTGCGCGTCATCCACATGGAGCTCAACCGAATCAAGTCGCACCTCGTGTGGCTCGGGACGAGCGCGCTGGACCTCGGCGCGATCTCGATGTTCTGGTACTGCTTCCGCGACCGCGAGTCGATCCTCGACCTCTTCGAGATGTCCTCCGGCGCGCGGATGCACACGCGCTACATCCAGGTCGGCGGCGTGGCGGACGACATCCCGCCGGGCTTCATCGAGAAGTGCCGCACGTTCACCGCGGGGATGCGCAAGCGCGCCGACGAGTACGGCGCCCTGCTCAACCGCAACGAGATCCTGCTCCAGCGCCTGCGCCACGTGTGCACCGTCCCGAAGGAGCGCCTGCTCGAGCTCGGCGTCACCGGCCCGCTGCTGCGCGCCGCCGGCGTCCCGTGGGACCTGCGCAAGGCCGCCCCGTACTGCTCCTACGAGGACTTCGACTTCAAGATCCCTGTCGGGACCGAGGGCGACAACTACGACCGCTACGCGGTGCGCCACGCCGAGATCTACGAGTCCTGCGCGATCATCGACCAGGCGCTCGAGATGCTCCCCGACGGGCCGCACATCGCCGACGACCGCAAGGTCGTGCTCCCGCCACGGCACGAGCTCGCCACGTCGATGGAGTCGCTCATCCACCACTTCAAGCTCGTCACCGAGGGCTACCGCGTCCCGCCCGGCGAGGTGTACTTCCCGATCGAGGGTCCGCGCGGTGAGTACGGCTGCTTCGTGCGCTCCGACGGCTCGGCCAAGCCGGCCCGCGTGCACATGCGCGACCCCTCGTTCGTGAACCTCCAGGCCACCGCCGACATGGTGCGCGGCTCGTACATCGCGGACTTCATCGCGACGCTCGCGATGATGGATCCCGTCCTCGGCGGCATCGATCGATGAAGGCGGTCAAGCGCTTCGAGCACGGGTCGCGCGTCCCGGGCTGGGACGAGTCTGCGGACCTCGACAAGGACCCGAAGGGGATCCCGGACCTCGCGACGACGCCGGTCCCGGCGGAGCTGCGCGCCGAGATCGAGGCGCACATGGCGAAGTACCCCGACCGCCGCTCGGCGTCGCTGCCGGCGCTCGCGGCGGTCCAGCGCTACCACGGCTGGTGCTCGCCCGAGGCCATCGACCAGGCGGCGGCCGTCATGCAGCTCACGCCCGCGTACCTGGCGGCGGTCGCGACGTTCTACGACATGTTCGACACGGTCCCGATGGGGAGCCACCGCGTCTACGTGTGCACGAACATCTCGTGCTCGCTCAACGGCGGCCGCGCGTTGTACGAGCGCATCCTCGACGAGGCCGACGGCGACCCGGACATCGACGTGCGCCACTTCGAGTGCCTCGGCGCGTGCGACATCGCCCCGATGGCGTCGGTCGACGGTGTGTACGTCGGCCCGATCGAGACCTCCGAGGTCCCGGCGATGTTCGAGCAGATCCGCGCCGGCAAGGCCGTCCTGCCGTCCAAGCAGCTCATCAAGCGCAAGTCGGTCGACCCCAACGCCGGCGTCCCCGGCCCGCCGAAGGCGTTCGGCGCCCCGATGGGCGGCGTCGAGGGGACCGACGGCCCGGTCGCGCCGATCGAGCAGGCCGACGACCCGCCCGAGGGACCCGAGGCAGACGAAGACTGATGACCGACCTCCTCCTCTTCAAGAACATCGACGAGCCGGCCCTCGCCACGCGCGAGGTGTACGAGCGGCGCGGCGGATATCAGTCGCTGCGCAAGGCGCTGCAGATGCGGCCCGAGTCCGTGCTCGAGCAGCTCCAGGCCTCCGGCCTGCGCGGCCGCGGCGGCGCGGGCTTCTCCATGGGCAAGAAGGCGTCGTTCCTGCCCAAGGGGACGATGGACAAGTACCTGTGCTGCAACGCGGACGAGTCCGAGCCCGGCACGTTCAAGGACCGCGAGCTCATGCAGAAGAGCCCGCACATGCTCATCGAGGGCATGATCATCGCCGCGCACGCGGCGGGCATCAACCGGGCCTTCATCTACATCCGTGGCGAGTACGCGCAGCAGGCCGACGTGCTCGAGGCCGCGGTCGCCGAGGCCGAGGCCGCCGGCTACCTGGGCACGGACATCCTCGGCAGCGGACTCGACCTGAGCCTCGTCGTGCACCGCGGCGCCGGCGCGTACATCTGCGGCGAGGAGACCGCGCTGCTCGACTCGCTCGAGGGCAAGCGCGGCAACCCGCGGCTCAAGCCGCCGTTTCCCGCGAACCAGGGCCTGTACCAGGGCCCCACGCTCATCAACAACGTCGAGACGCTCGCGACCGTCCCCCACATCATCGAGATGGGCGGCGAGGAGTACGCGAAGATCGGCACGGAGACCT
>CADCVT010000049.1 GCA_902806215.1 uncultured Solirubrobacteraceae bacterium
CGACGGCTCTCTCACCGACGCAGTTGACGCGATCGATCCCACGCGCCGCTACGGACGCGTTGCCGACGCCTCGGCGGGCACGCCGCTCGGCGGCGACATCGCAGCCGCGACCGACCGCGCTGCCGTCGCGGTCAGCGCCGAGCTCGTCGGCCTCTGCCAGCGCGCGCTCGACATGACGCTCGAGTACGTCAAGGAGCGCAAGCAGTTCGGCGTGCCCGTCGGCTCGTTCCAGGCGGTCCAGCACAAGGCGGCCGAGATGCTGCTCAACACCGAGGGCGGCCGGGCCGCGACGTCGTTCGCGGCGTGGACGGCCGACGCCGAGCCCGAGCGCCTGCCGCTCGCGGCCGGCATCGCGAAGGCGTGGACGAGCGACGCGGGCCGCGCGACGACCGCCGCCGCCATCCAGCTCCACGGGGGCATCGGCTTCACGTGGGAGGCCGACGTCCACTGGCTCTACAAGCGAGCCCAGCTCGACGCCGCGCTCCTCGGAGGAGGAGGAACCCACCGGGCGAACGTCGCCCGCCTCGCCGCCGAGCGGGGAGCGGGAGTGGCCGCAGCGGTCTAGGAACCGCGCGAACGTACGCGCTGCCGGGCTATGACACGGCGGCGCGTACGTTCGGCGACTCGGCGATCGCTCGGAGCGCCTCGGCGGCCGCTCGCTCGCCGCTTCGGAGCGCGCCGTCCATGTAGCCGTTCCAGATCGTCGCGGTCTCGGCTCCGGCCCAGTGGATCGGGCCGATCGGGTCGCGCAGCGCGGGGCCGAAGGACGTCCAGCCTCCGGTGGTCATCGAGCAGCCGTAACACCCGCGGGTCCATTCCTCCTCGGCCCACGACTTCTCGATGTAGCGCTCGGGGGCCAGGGCGCGCTCGCCGAACAGCCGGCCGAACACGCCGAGGACCGCGGCGCGCCGCTCGGCGTGGCTCATGAGGCCGGCCTTGCGCGCGAACTCCCCCTCGAGGAACCCGAGGAGCACGCCCGGCGTGCCGTCGGGCGGCGAGTTGTCGTAGGTCAGCCGGACCGGTCCGGTGTCGCTCGTCCCGAACCCGTTGAGCCCCTCGGCCCGCCAGAACGGCTCGGGGTAGACCGCCATGCACTTCCACACCGTGCCCTGCGGCATGCGCTGCGTGAGCTGGTCGCGGTAGCCGGGAAGCGCGGGCGAGTAGGCGATGCGCGAGGTCAGCGTCGGCGGCAGCGCGACGATGACGCGCCGCGCGCGCACGTCCTCGACGGTGACGCCGTCGTCGTCCCACGCGATCGAGCGCACCGGCGTGCTCAGCCGGACGACGTCGTCGCCGAGCTCCTCGGCCATCCGCAGCGCGATCCGCTGCGACCCGCCGACGAACCGCGACTCCTGCGCGCCGCCCTCGGTGCTGATGAGGTCGTCCCACCCGCCGGCCGACCGGACGTAGAAGAGGACGTGCAGGAGCGAGACGTCGGCGGGCTCGGCCGCCCACACCGCCTCGCAGATGAACTCGAAGAACATCCGCCCGCCGCTCGTGCGGCAGACCTTCTGCAACCACGTGTGGAACGTCTGGCTGTCGAGCTCGCGTGCGTTCGGGGCGGTCCACGGCGTCTCGGCCGGCACGGTCTTGGCGAGGCGGTCCAGGCGCCGCCGCGCCTGCTCGTAGTCGAGCAGGATGAGCGGGTTGATGCGCGGGACGACGCCCTTGTACCGACGGAGCGAGCCCTTCCACTCGATGATGCTCTCGCCCTCGTCGTAGGTCGTGAACGTCTCGACCCCGAGCTCGCGCGCGAGCTCGACGAGCCGGTGCTGCGTCGGCCCGACCCACTGTCCGCCGACCTCGACGACCTTCCCGGGGTGGGCGGGACCGACTTCCTCGTTCAGCGTCCGGCCGCCGACGCGGTCGCGCGCCTCGAGGACGACCACCGACGAGCCCTGGGCGACCGCGTGCCGCGCGGCTGCCAGTCCCGCGAGTCCCGCTCCGACGACGACCAGGTCGACGTCCGCCATGCCGCTACCCCCAGAAGAGATTGAAGAGCCCGAACATCCTCGTCGGATCATGCCCGACCGGAGGTCCGTGGCGCATGCGCAGCGCGGTGTTGACGGGTTGGAAGCCCCAGCCGGACAGGATGCGCGCTCCCGCCTCGTTGTCGTCGGGGACGGTGAGCGTGAGCGGCTGAGCCTCGAGCACGAGGCCGCGCAGCAGCGCCTCGCCGGCCTCCTCGTCCTCGGCGATGACCGCCGGCCCGGCGCCCCACGGCGTGTTGAGCGTGTAGCCCGCGAGACGCCCGTCGCGCTCGAACCCGAGGCCGAGCAGCGCCGGCAGCATGTCGAAGACCGGCCGTCGCGTCTCGCCGGTGCACGCGGCGTCGAGCTCGCGGATCGCGTCGCGGTCGGTCGGGCGCAGGCGGCGCAGCCCCGACGGCGGCGGGCCGGGCGGCGTGCCGCGCCACGCGCGTGCGGGCGCCTCGGTCACGAAGCCCGAGCGGTCGTACACCGGGCGACCCATCTCGGTCGCGTAGAGCAGGACGGTCCGCGCGCCGCGCGCCTCGAGCCACTCGACGGCGGCGTGGGTCAGCAGCTCGCCGACGCCGCGCCGCCGCATCCGCGGCAGCACGCCGAGCGCGCCGATCCATCCGGTCGCGCCGAAGCTCGCGCAGCACGCGCCGCCGACGAGCCGCGAGCGGCCGGTCGCGGCGACGAGGATCTCGCCGTCGGGCGAGTCGCGCGGATAGCCGAGCAGGCGCGCGACGTGCGGCCCGAACCCGGCCTCGTCGAGGGTCCGCGCGACCGGCTCGTCCGAACGCGCGGGCCTGATCTCCACCCGCGGCTCGCGCCGGCGGGAGAAGGGGAGGACGGTGCTGCCCGCGGCCACCCTCCAAGCCTACGGCTGTCGCCTAGCGCAGGGGGTCACGCTCGACGACGCGCTCGCGCTCGACGGCGGCGGCGACCGGGACGGCGGCGGCGCGACGGCCGCGGCCCATCGCGTCGTAGAGCAGCGAGATGATCGTCAACGCGACGCCCGCGACCATGAGGATCACCCCGATCGTCGCCAGCTCGATGCCGCTGATCGAGTCCTCGACAGCGAACTTGAGAATGGCCCCGACAGCGAGCAGGAAGATTCCGGTTCCGATCCACATGGGCGGAGGTGTACCCCGTCTACCATCAAGCACATGCAGACGGCCGCCCGAGACCTCTACGCGATCCCGCAGGAGCACCTCGACTTCCGCGACACGATCCGCGCGATCGCGCGGGAGAAGATCGCTCCTCGGTCGGCCGAGATCGACGAGACCGGCGAGTACCCGTGGGACATCCGCAAGCTCCTCGGGGAGAACGACATCCTCGCGCTGCCGTTCGAGGAGGAGTACGGCGGGACCGGCACCGGCACGCTCATGCTCCAGATGGGCGTCGAGGAGATCGCGAAGGTCGACGCCTCGTGCGCGCTGATCCTCATGGTCCAGGAGCTCGGCACGCTGCCGATCCAGCTCTTCGGCACCGAGGAGCAGAAGCAGCACTGGCTGCCGAAGTGCGCGACCGGCGAGTGGTCGCCGGCGTTCGCGCTGTCCGAGCCCGAGGCCGGCAGCGACCCGGGCTCGATGCGCACGCACGCCAAGCTCGACGAGGCCACCGGCGAGTGGGTCATCAACGGCGCGAAGAACTGGATCACCAACGCGGGCATCGCCGACTTCTACGTCGTCTTCGCGACGACCGATCGCGATTCGCGCCGCATCACCGCATTCATCGTCGAGAAGGACCGACCGGGCTTCTCGATCGGCAACCTCGAGCACAAGCTCGGGATCAAGGGCTCGCCCACGGGCTCGCCGGTCTTCGAGGACGTCCGCGTCCCGGCGGAGAACATCATCGGCGAGGTCGGCAAGGGCCTGCGGGTCGCGCCCGGGACGCTCGAGCGCACGCGGCTCGGCGCCGCCGCGCAGGCGGTCGGCATCGCGCAGGGCGCGACCGACTACGCCGCCGCCTACGCGCGCGAGCGCATCACCTTCGGCAAGCCGATCGTCGAGCACCAGGGCATCGGCTTCAAGCTCGCCGACATGGAGACGGGCACCGCCGCCGCGCGCGAGCTGCTCTACAAGGCGTGCGCGATGGCCGACCGCGGCGAGCCGAACCTGGCCAAGTACACGTCGATGGCCAAGCTCTTCGCCTCGGACAACGCGATGCGGGTGACGATCGAGGCGATCCAGGTGCTCGGCGGCTACGGGTACGTCAAGGAGTATCCGGTCGAGCGGTACATGCGCGACGCGAAGATCACCCAGATCTACGAGGGCGCCAACGAGATCCAGCGGCTCGTCATCGCCAGGACGATGAGGTGAGGCTC
>CADCVT010000050.1 GCA_902806215.1 uncultured Solirubrobacteraceae bacterium
GAGGTCGACCGGCTGGCCGGTCGCCAGCCGTGCGAGCGTGTGGCCCGCGAGGTGGCTCGGCCCTACGCCGTTGCCCGTGTAGCCGACGGCGAAGTGGACGTGCCCCGACGGGAGCGACCCGATCTGCGGCAGGCGCGTGGGGGAGACGTCGATCGGGCCGCCCCACGCGTGCGTGATCGCGCGGCCGGCGAGCTGCGGGAACAGCGCGACGAGGTCGCGCTGCGCCTGCGCGGCGACCGCCGGATCGACCTCGACGCGCCCGCCCATCCGCGCGCCCATCGCCAGGCGCCCGCCGGCCCAGCCGAACGCGATCCGGCCGTCGGCGGTCGTGCGGAAGTAGTGCAGGAGCCGCCGCGCGTCGGTGATCGCCGCGCCGCCAGTCCACCCGAGCTCCTCGATGACGTCCGGCACCGGCTCGGTGAGCACGATGTGGCTCGACGCGACGGTGATGCGGGATCGCAGTGGCCCGAACGCGGCGAGCGCCCCGCCCGCCGCGAGCACGACGTGCGCAGCGCGCACGCGAGCGCCGCTCGTCGTCTCGACCACGATGCCACGGCCGCCGTCGTGCACCGCGAGCACGCGCGTGCGCTCGAAGATCGACGCTCCGCGTTCGAGGAGCCTCCGCCGCAGCCCGAGCGCCAGGCGCGCCGGCTGCACGGTCGCGCCGCCCGGCATCGCGACGCCGCCGCGAAACCGCGCCGACGCGCACCGCGCCCGCACGTCGTCCGGCGACAGCGCCACCACCCGGTCGGCCACGCCGAGCTCACGCGCCGCGGCCACCGCCTCACGGCCGACGCTGTCGTGACCAGCCACCGTCGAGACGACCAGATGACCCCCGACGCGAAACCACGTGTCGACGTCCTGCTCGACGCACCACGCGCCGATCGCCTCGACGCTCTCCTCCGCCGCTCGCGCGACCCGCAGCGCGCCGGCGTCGCCCAATCGCTCCCGCAGTGCCGGCAGCGACAGCCACACGTCCTCGACGAACCCGCCGTTGCGCCCGCTCGGACCATGCCCGCAGAGATCGGCCTCCAGCAGCACCACCCGCGCGCCCGCCTCGAGCGCGTGCCACGCCGTCCACATGCCGCTGTAGCCGCCGCCGACGATCACGACGTCGGCGTCGGCGTCCACATGGAGGGACGGGGCGGGATCCGAGACCCCGCCCGCCTCGTCCAGCCACCAGCTCCGTGCCGTGTGTCGCACGGCGCGGAGGCTAGTGATCGACGGCTAGCTCAGGGCAGCGGCACCGGCGGACGGCAGAGCCCGCTCGGGTTGGTCATCGACTGGCACCCGAGCAGCCAGTCGCGGTAGTTGATGACGCCGTTGGCGCAGCCGACCGGATCGGCCTGGTTCGGGCAGTTCACGTACGCGGCGTACACGCAGCGAGCGTCTGGTTCACCAGACGCCGGCAGCCGAACAAACTTGCGGCCGTTACCGCTTCGTGCAGGTGCGGTAGGCGCGGTTGAGCTTGATCGTGCGCCCGCGGTTCGTGCGCGCGACGACCTGGACGCGCTGGCGTCCCTTGCGCTTGCCCGCCAGCGTGACCGGGACGCGGAACCGCGCGCCGCTCTTCGCCCTGCGCAGCTTCGTGCCGCGCAGCGTCGAGACGCCCTTGCCGTTGACGAGCACGCGGACCGAGCGGATCGCCTCGCGGCCGCGCGGGTCCTTCAGCGTGATCTTCAGCTTGCGGGTGCTCTTGCACCGCGCGCCACGGCGGGCCGTGCCCGCCCGCGGGGCCGTGCCCTGGGCGGCTCCCGCCGCGGCCGGGGCCGCGGCGGATCCGCCGCCGTCCGTCTTCTCCGGGACGAGCTTCACGTCATCGGTGAGCTGGAAGGCGTAGAAGCCGCCGGTCATGTCGGCCGCCAGGACGTGGCCCTTGTGCCACTGCATGTCCCAGATCGTCGGCCGGTACTTGATGAACGAGGTGAAGAACTGGTCGAAGAGCTCGCCGCCGGCGTCGGGGTGGATCGGCCGCGTCTCCTGGCCGGTCGGCACGACGACGCCGATCTCCTTCGGCCGGACGTTCTTGCCGGCGAACGCCTCGGTCGCGTCGAGGACCGTGACGCCGGAGTGATAGCTCGACAGGTAGATCTGATTGCCCACGATCTGCTGGTTGTGCGGCGTGAAGACGAGCCGGCCGCCGGCGCGCTTGGCCGCGTTGCTCCAGGTGGTGATGAGCGACTTCTCCGACTTGGACTTCATCTCGGGGTCGGCCTCTTCGTACTCGTCGGGGTCGCCGACCTCCGGGGTCGCCTCGTCCTCCGGCGTCGCCTTCGAGAGCTTGGAGAAGTCGGTCGCATCGACGATGTAGAGCGGACCGGCGAAGTCGCCGTTGCCCTGCAGCTTGCCGCAGCCCTCCGCCTGATCGGCCTTGCTCTGGTCGCCGAAGAAGTCGATGAGCTCGACCGGCATGGTCACGATCCGGCGCCCGTTGACGGTGGTGACGTCGAGCGTGTGCGAGTACCAGTCGCTCTCGCACTCGGGAGTGATGTCCCACTCCGCGAGGCCGACCGGGTTCGCCGGGTCGCTGATGTCGAAGACGTAGAAGCCCGTGTCGAAGCCGCCTGCCACGTACATCAGCGTCTTCTTCGTCAGCGGGTCCTGCTGGATGAACGTGTCGTGCAGCTCGTCGATCTTGATCGTGCCGACCGGCGTGAGCGCGCCGGAGACGACCTTGTGGAACACCGCACCGATGCCGTTGGCGACGGAGACCGTGAACTCGCCCTTGCCGGGCACGTCGAACGAGCGCGTCGTGTGGACGCCGCCGACCGACTGCACCGCGCGCTTGTCGGTGAGCTTCGGGCTCTTGCGGTCGGAGATGTCGACGACGTCGATGCCGGGATACGAGGCCGGGAGCACGCCGAGCTTCGGTGCCTGGCCACCGACCACGGTGATCGCCTGGACCGAGATGTAGACGCGCTTGCCGTCGGGAGAGATGTCCACGAACGCGCCGCAGTCGATGTCGGCAAAGGTGCCCTCGCACTCGTCGCCGCGGTACCAGGACAGGAACTTCGGGTTCGCGCTGTCCTTGACGTCGAAGAGGAGGAAGCCCGACTCCGGGTAGGCGACGGCGACGGCCGCGAGGTCGCCCTTGACGTCCATCTCGCCCATGACGACGTCGGGGCGCGCACCCAGCTCCTTGGTCAGTGAGTTGAACGCCGTCTGGCGCATGTTGCACGCGAAGCGGTGCTGGTTGATGTCCTCGTGATCATGGTCCTTGCCGGCGGGCATGCTGCGCCGCGCCTCCTCGGTGCACGGGCCCTCCTCGAACTTGGGGTCCGGGACGTTCTTCATGGCCGCGGAGAACGTCGGGCTGTTCTGCTCGCCCCACTTGTAGAAGGCGTCGCCCTTGTTCGGGGCGGAGGGGTGAGCAGAGACGGTGGCCGCCACGAGGAACAGGGCGGCGACCGCGAGGAGGAGGGCGCGCATGCATGCGAGAACGCTCACGCGCCACCGAACTTGCGTAGACTTGCGTGCCAGATGGCGTTCGGACTCGACCCCCGTCTTCTCCTTCTCCTCCCCCGGTAGGGGGACCATCTGCGCGTGGCGGCCGCCTGAAGCCGCGAGATGACGGGAAAGGTTCGAGACGAGACGAAAGAAGAGAGCAACGCCATGCCTGAAGACCAGAGGGTCATCCTCTTCGACACAACCCTGCGAGACGGCGAGCAGTCGCCCGGGATCTCGCTGAACACGGCCGAGAAGCTCGAGATCGCGCACCAGCTCGCGCGGCTCGGCGTCGACGTGATCGAGGCCGGGTTCCCGATCGCCTCGCCCGGCGACTTCGAGGCGGTCAACGCCGTCGCGCGAGAGGTCCAGGGTCCGGTCATCGCCGGCCTCGCGCGCGCTCATGCCGGCGACGTCGATGCTGCATGGGGCGCCGTACGCGACGCGGCGCGACCTCGGATCCACACGTTCATCTCCACCTCGGACATCCACATCGAGCACCAGCTCATGTCCACCCGCGAGGACGTCAAGGGCCAGGCCCGCGCCGCCGTCGCCCACGCCCGGTCGCTGTGCGAGGACGTCGAGTTCTCGCCGATGGACGCCACCCGCGCCGACGTCGAGTACACGGCGGAGGTCATCCAGATCGCGCTCGACGAGGGCGCGACGACGATCAACATCCCCGACACCGTCGGCTACGTCATGCCCGACGAGTTCAAGCGCTTCCTCGGCCGGCTCTACGAGCTCGTGCCCGACCTGCACGGCGCGGTGCTGAGCGTCCACTGCCACGACGACCTGGGCCTCGCGGTCGCCAACTCCTTCGCGGGTCTTCAGGCGGGCGCGCGCCAGGTGGAGGTCGCGGTCAACGGGATCGGCGAGCGGGCCGGCAACGCCTCGCTCGAGGAGCTGATCATGCTGCTCCACACGCGCGGCGCCGACGCGGGCTTCACGACCGGCGCGGTCACGCAGGAGATCGCGCGCACGTCGCGTCTCGTCTCGCGCCTGACCGGCTATCCGGTGCAGCCGAACAAGGCGATCGTCGGGCGCAACGCCTTCGCGCACGAGTCGGGGATCCACCAGGACGGCGTCCTCAAGGAGC
>CADCVT010000051.1 GCA_902806215.1 uncultured Solirubrobacteraceae bacterium
ACCCGCGCGACCCCGAGGTCTCGCTGTGGCGGGCGGGACCCGACTGGGTCCTCGAGCCGCACCGGCCGCTGGTCGGCTAGCCGCCGGTCGCCCGGTCCACGAACGGCCCGAGCAGCCGGGCGATCGCCTGGCCGTCGATCCCCGACGGGCTGGCGGGAAGCGCCGCGTAGCTGATCGCCAGGCGCACGACGGCCTCGGCGAGCAGGCCGACGTCGGCCGAGTCGAGCCCGGGCCATCCCTCGAGCAGGAGCGCGGCGAGGCGGCCGGTCGCGCGCTCGAGGACCGGCTCGCCCTGCGTCGTCACGAGCGGGAGCAGCTCGTCGGCGCCGTCGCCGCCGAGGAGCGTCCGCACGAGCGGATCCTCGGCCGCGGCCTTCAGGAAGACCTCGAACGCCGCCGCCAGCGCGGCGACGGGCTCGGCGCGGTCGGCCAGCACCGCCTCCTGGACCGCGTCGACGAAGTGATCGACCTCGCGCAGCACGAAGGCCTGGGCGAGCTCGCTGCGCGAGCCGAACTCGTTGTAGAGCGTCTGCCTGCTCACCCCCGCCAGGCGGGCGACCTCGGCCATCTTGAGGTCGCCCCACGTGCGCGTGCGCAGCTGCGCCCGCACCGCGTCGAGCACCGTCGTGCGCAGCAGGTCGCGCGTCGCGACGGCGAACGGGGTCGGGCCGCTCATGCCACGGGCTCGAAGTCCACCTTGTCCTCCACGCCGCAGTCCGGGCAGTGCCAGTCGTCGGGGACCTCCGACCACGGCGTGCCGGCCGGGAACCCCTCACGCGGGTTGCCGGCGGCCTCGTCGTACGTGTAGCCGCACTCGGGACAGCGGAAGGCGCTCATGCCGCGACGGGACGGTAGCGGCGCATCACCTTCTCGCGGCGACGCGGATCGATGTTGGCACGGGAGATGTCGCCGTCGTAGTGGGCAAGCACGCGCGGGTCCATCACGCGGCGCCACAGCGGCGGGAGGAGCGCGAGCACGATCATCGTCGCGTAGCCGCTGGGCAGCTCCGGCGCCTCGTCGAAGTGGCGCAGCGCCTGGAACCGGCGGGTCGGATGCGCGTGGTGGTCCGAGTGGCGCTGCAGGTGGTAGAGCAGGACGTTCGAGGAGACGTTGTCGCTGTTCCACGAGTGGTGCGGCTGCGTGCGCTCGTACCGGTCGGTGCCGTCGTCGCGCTTGTCGCGCAGCAGGCCGTAGTGCTCGAGGTAGTTGACGACCTCGAGCAGGCTGAACCCGAACACCGCCTGCACGAGCAGCCACGGCAGGACCTCGACGCCGAAGATCGCAGTGAGCGCGCCGAAGAGCACGACCGTCATCGCCCAGGCGTTGAGGATGTCGTTCTTCGGCGTGAGCATCCCCGACTCGAGGCGCTCGAGCCGCTTAGTCTCGAGCTCCCACGCCGACGTCAGGCTGCCCTTCACCGTGCGCGGCCAGAAGCGGTAGAAGCTCTCGCCCATCCGTGAGCTCGCGGGATCCTCCGGCGTCGCGACGCGCACGTGGTGGCCGCGGTTGTGCTCGATGAAGAAGTGGCCGTAGCCGGTCTGGGCGAGCGCGACCTTGCTGAGCCAGCGCTCCATGCTCGCGCGCTTGTGGCCGAGCTCGTGCGCGGTGTTGATGGCGATGCCGCTGACGCAGCCGACGGTCAGCGCCAGGCCGAGCGACTCGATCACGCCGAGGCCCTGCGTCCCCCACAGCCAGCAGGCGAGGACGAGCGAGCCGTACTGCAGCGGCAGGAACGCGTAGGTGCACCAGCGGTAGAAGCGGTCCTGCTCGAGCCACTTGATGACACTGTCGGGCGGGTTCGCGTTGTCCTTGCCGATGATGGTGTCGAGCACCGGCATGACGCCGAACACGAACATCGGGCCCCAGAACCACAACACGCCGAGGCCGGTGAGCTCGACGAGGCCCCAGGCCATGAGGGGCAGCAGCGGGACGAGCAGTCCGAGCAGCCATGCGTAGCGCTTCGGGTCGCGCCAGGTGGCCGGGCTCAGCTCGGTCTCGTCGCGGTGATGATGGTGATGGTCGTGGACAGCTTCCGCGCTCATGACGCGTAGCTTTACAGATTCTCCGCTTTTGTCAAACACCGCGTCAAGCGGCCCCGTCCGCAAGTCAGGCGTCGACCACCCGCGAGTCGACCGCGTAGTCGTGCAGCGCGCGGTTCTGTTCATCGAAGAACGGCCACAGGAAGTCGGCGAGGTACGCGAGCCCGCCGGTGATCGAGCCCGCGATCCCGAACGCGAGGCCCTTGACCACCACCTCGCGCAGGACCGACCACCAGAAGTCGACGGGCTTGCCGTTCGCCCGGACGACCCGACAGCCGGTGACCATCTTCCCGAGCGTCTGGCCGTTCGTGCGCGCCATGAGCAGCGGCGCGTACAGCAGCGCCATGAACGCGAAGACGATCGAGAACAGGAACAGGCTGACGATGATCTCGCCGACGCCTCCCTCGCCGTCGGAGAAGAAGCCGGCGCCCAGCGCGGCGAGCACGAGAAGCGTGACGCCGACGACGATGGTCCCGTCGACGAGCGCGGCGACCGCACGCTTCCACCACGGCGCGAACGGCGCGCCCGGCCCGATGCGCTGCGGGCGCGGCGGGGGTGAGAACGCGCCCGGAGGCGCGGGGCCGCTGCCGCCGTACGACGGCGCAGGCCGCTCGGGGGTCGCCGGGCCCGGTGCCGCCGGCGGCACGGGCGTCGCCGGCCGGTCGTCGCCGAGCGGGTCGCCCGAGGTCAGGCCGTCGTCCATGCCGCTGCGTCCATGGGGGGAAGCTCCTCTTCGTCGAGCACTTCGCGCTCGCCGCGCCGCAACAGCCGCAGCCCGAGGGCCGCGGAGGACAGCAGCGCGAGCGCGCCGAGGGTGATCTGCACGGACACGATGCCGCGCTCGGTCCAGTAGACGTCGTCGAGCTCGAGCAACAGCGCGCTCTCGTCGAGCGTCAGCGCGACGCCGAAGCCGAACGGCAGCGCGAGCCACGGGTCGAGCTCCTGGTTGCGCGAGATGACCGAGGCGCCGCCCGCGAGGAACGCGATCGCGATGCCGGGCACGAAGTGGTGGATGTGCCGCCCGCCCCAGCGGTAGTTGCGCAGCGGACCGACCCGTCCGTAGCGGCGGATGATGAACGTGGTCAGCCGCGTGAGGCCGAACGTCATCGAGAACGAGCCGAGCAGGTTGAACAGCGCGTTCTCGCGCGTCGAACCCCCCTGGTAGCCGGCCACCGCGACCTCGACCGTCTCGCGGACCGCCTCGTCGGCGGCCTGGACGATCTCGACCGGCTCGGCGATCTCGGTCGGCAGCGGCGCCGACCCCTTCGTCCAGACGCGCGCGAGCTCGCCGAACAGCACGACGCCGGTGGTCCCCAGAGCGGCGACGCCGAGCGCCCAGGTGCGCCGGTCGACGCGCAGCTGCCGTCGCTGCGCACGCGACAGCTTCAGCGGCGTCACCGCCAGCGCTCCAGCAGGTCCTCGTCCGAGACCCGGCGCACCTCGCGCGCGGGAACGCCCATGACGACCGCGCGCGAGCGCACGTCGTTGACGACGACGGCACCCGCGGCCACGAACGCCTCCTCGCCGACCTCGACGCCGGGGGCGATCGTCACGCCGCCGCCGATGCGGCACGCGCGGCGCAGCGTGGCGCCGCGTATCGGCGCCGCTCGGTCCTGGCGCATCATGGTGTTGTCGTTCGTCGTCGTGACCCCGGGTCCTACGAAGACGTCGTCCTCGACGACGGAGAACCCGGTCACGTAGACCATCGTCTGGATCGAGACCCGCGCCCCGACCACGACGTCGTTGTCGATCGCGCTGCCGCGGCCGACGAGCGAGCCGTCGCCGACCTGCGCGCGCTCGCGCACGTAGGCCTGGTCGCCGATGACCGCGCCGGCGCCGATGCGCGCGCTGGCGAAGACGATCGCCGCCGTGCAGATCTTCGTGCCCGCGCCGATGACGAGCGGTTCGTCGGAGTCCGAGCCGCGCGCGGTCCGCTTGCCGAGCACCGCGTTGTCCTGGATCTGGCAACCGTCGCCGATCACGACGCCGTCGTGGACGACGACGTTCACGCCAAACTGGACGCCCTCGCCGACGGAGGCCGTCGGGTTGAGGACGAGGCCGGGTGCAGCTGGCACGCGAAGTACCTTACGTGACCGATGCGCGGCGCAGTCCTAGGGCTCGGCATGATCGGCCGGCACCACGCGCGGATCCTCCAGTCCGCGGGCAGCGACGCGTTCGCAGGCGCCGTCGATCCCGGCGGCGACCGCTTCGGCGCGCTGCACGATCCCGCGCTGCTGTTCGGGTCGATCGACGAGCTGCTGGAGCGCTCGAAGCCGGACTTCGCCGTCGTCGCGGTCCCGACCGAGGAGCACCTGCCCGCGGTGGAGCAGCTCGCCGCCGCCGGGGTTCACGTGCTCGTCGAGAAGCCGCTGGCGGCAACCGCGGACGAGGCGCGCGAGATCATCGCCGCCGTCGATCGCGCGGGCGTGCGCGGCGCGGTCGGGCACGTCGAGCGCTACAACCCCGCACTGCTTGCGGCCCGCGAGCGGATCGGCGAGCTCGGCGAGCTCATCTCGATCGCCACCGAGCGCAAGGGCCCGTTCCCGGCGCGCATCAAGGACGTCGGCGTCGTGAAGGACCTCGCGACGCACGACCTCGACCTCGTCCGCTGGATCGGCGCGAGCCCGGTGGAGGCCGTCGCCGCGCAGTGCTCGCATCGCATGGGCCGCGAGCACGAGGACCTCGTCCTCGCCACCGGCCGGCTCGCCAGCGGCGTGACGTTCAACTCGCAGGTCGACTGGCTGACCCCGATGAAGTCGCGCTCGACCCGGATTCTCGGCGAGCGCGGGATGCTGCTCGCGAACACGCTGACCGGCGACCTCACCCTGTACGAGAACGCCGACCGCCCGATCGAGTGGGCGGCGACGCAGCAGCTGCGCGGCGTCTCGGAGGGCAACGCGATCCGCTTCGCGCTGGACCGCCGCGAGCCGCTCGTCGTCGAGCACGAGGCGTTCCGCGCGTACGTGGCCGGCGACGACGGCGCGCCGGTCGTGCCGCTCGAGGCGGGCCTCGAGACCGTCGTGACCGCCGAGGCCGTCCTCGAGAGCGCGCGCACCGGCGAGACCGTGAGGCTGACGCCGGCATGAAGGCGGTCGTCGTTGCCCTTGGCAAGGTCGGCCTGCCGCTGGCCGCGCAGATCGCCGGTGCCGGCCACGAGGTGGTGGGTTGCGACATCGATCCGCGCGTGGTCGAGCTCGTCAACCGGGGGGAACCTCCGTTTCCCGGCGAGGCCGACCTCGACACGGTCCTTCGCGCGGCCGTCGACGCGGGGCGCCTGCGCGCGGTCGCCGACACCACGGCGGCCGTGGCCGAGGGTGCCGACCTCGTCGTCGCCGTCCCGCCGCTCTACGTCGACGCGGACGCCAAGCCCGACTGGGGCGCGCTCGACGCCGTGACCGACGCGATCGCCCGCGGCCTCCAGCCCGGGACGACGGTCGTGATCGAGACCACCGTGCCGGTGGGGACGACCCGCAACCGGATCGCGCCGCGGCTCGAGGCCGGCAGCGGTCTGCAGGGCGAGCAGGACTTCTACACCGCGTTCTCGCCCGAGCGCGTGTTCAGCGGCCGCGTGTTCCAGGACCTCGCGACGTACCCCAAGCTCGTCGGCGGCCTCAGCGCGGCGGGCGAGCAGCGCTGCGCGGAGCTGTACGCGTCGTTCCTCACCGCCGAGATCTGGGCGATGCAGGGCGCCGAGGCGGCCGAGCTGGCGAAGCTCGCCGAGACCACCTACCGCGACGTGAACATCGCGCTGGCCAACGAGCTCGCCCGCGCGGCCGACGCGATCGGCGTCGACGTCGAGCACGTCATCACCGCTTCGAACTCGCAGCCGTTCAGCCACATCCACAAGCCCGGCGTCGCCGTCGGCGGGCACTGCATCCCGGTCTATCCGCGCTTCTTCCTCGAGGGCGCGCCCGGCGCGCAGATCCCCCGCGTCGCGCGCGACGTCAACGAGGCGATGCCCGCGTACGCGGTCGACCTGCTCGGCGAGGTCGAGGGCCACACCGTCCTCGTGCTCGGCGTCGCCTACCGCGGCGGGGTGAAGGAGGACGCGTTCAGCGGCGCCGCGTCCCTGCGCGAGGTGCTCAAGCGCCGCGGAGCCCGGCCGGTGTTCGCCGACCCGCTCTACAGCGACGACGAGCTGCGCGCCCACGGGTACGAGCCGTGGGACGGCGCGCACGCCGACGCCGCGATCGTGCAGGCCGACCACGCCGAGTACGCGTCGCTGACGTCCGCGCACCTGCCCGGCGTCGCGCGCATCGTCGACGGGCGCGGCGTGCTCGACGCGTCGCTCTTCCCGGGCGTGCCGGTCAAGCGGATCGGGCGGCCCTAGCGGTCCTGTCTCCGCCGCGGTCCGCGACCGCTCGCTCGGTGCGGGGACAACGCGCCACTCGCTCGGCTGAAGAGCGCGAGTGGCGAGCTTCCTACCGTAGAGGTGGTCAAGTCGACACTCGGTGGATCGAGCCGGGCGAGTGGCGAGTTGTGCACGCGAGCAGCGGCGGAGCTCAGCGCGAGCCGACGAACGAGGCGAGTGCCGCGACGACGCGCTCGCCCGCCCTCCCGTCGCCGTAGAGCTCTGGCCGCTCGGACGGCATCGGACGCGACAGAGCGGACACCGCCGCGGAAGCGTCGAGGTCCACCAGCACGTTCCACCCGGACGAGACCGTCTCGACCCACTCCGTCGTGTCGCGCAGCGTCACGCACGGCACGCCGGCGAGGTAGGCCTCCTTCTGCACGCCCCCGGAGTCCGTGAGCACCGCCCGCGCGCGGACGAGCAGCGACGTGAAGTCCAGGTAGCCGAGCGGCGGCAGCACGAGGAGGTGGCGTTCGACCTCGTCGAGCAGGCCGGCGTCCTCGAGCCGAGCGCGGGTGCGCGGGTGCAGCGGCAGGACGACCTTGTGCGGCACCGCGCGCAGCAGCGCGACGAGCGCGCGCAGGCGGTCGGGATCGTCGACGTTGCCCGCGCGGTGCGCGGTGGCGAGGACGAACTGCGAAGGGAACGACGACGGCAGCGGCGTGTCCTGCACGATCGGCTGGATCGCGTAGGCCATGTCGACCATGACGTCGCCGACGAGCTCGACGGCGCCCGCGACGCGTTCGGCCCGCAGGTTGTCGACCGCGGTCTGCGACGGCGCGAGCAGGAGCGATGACAGGTGGTCGACGAGCACCCGGTTGAGCTCCTCGGGCATGCGCCGGTCGAACGACCGCATGCCCGCCTCGACGTGCGAGACGGGGACACCGGCCTGCGCGCTCGCGAGGCCGCCGGCGAGCGTGGAGTTCGTGTCGCCGTAGACGAGCACGACGTCGGGTTCGACGTCGCGGACGATCGGCTCGAGCGCCTCGAGCATCCGCGCGGTCTGCGACGTGTTCGACCCGCCGTGGATGTCGAGCACGATCTCCGGGCGCGGGATCCGCAGCTCCTCGAAGAACACGGTCGAAAAGTCGTCGTCGTGGTGCTGGCCCGTGTGGACGAGCCACTCCTCGTGCGCGGCGCGCAGGGTCCGCGACACCGCCGCCGCCTTGACGAACTGCGGCCGGTTGCCGATGACGGTGAGGACCTTCAAGAAGCCAGCTCGCGGGCGACGAGGGCCCTGAACGCCTCGCCCGCCGCGACGGTCTGCGGACCGGGGATCTCCGGCAGCGGCCGGCCCTCGATCTCGCTCACCGGCTGCGCCTCGCGCGTGGTACCGGCGAGGAACGCCTCGCTCATGTCGGCGATCTCGTCGACCGACGCCGACCGCTCCTGCACGTCGATCGCCGCGACCAGGCGCCGGCGGGTGATCGAGTCGAGGATGTGGTCGCTGATCGGCGGCGTGAACAGCTCGCCGCCGAGCACGTAGAAGAACGAGGACGTCGGGCCCTCGAGCAGCCGGCCGTGCGGCGTGACCAGCAGCGCCTCGTGCGCGTCGCGCTCGACCGCGAGCCGCGTCGCGAGCATGTTCGCCGCGTACGACAGCGACTTCACGCCGTCGAGCGTGCGCAGCGGCGCGTACTCGACGAGCGCGAGCTTGACCGGCTCGCTTCGGTCCGGCACCGGTTCGACGAGCCCGATCCGGCGCCCGCCGCGCGTCGCGACGAGACGGATCATCGCGTCGCTCGGGCCGACGAGCCCGAGCAGCGTCTCCGTGTCGCGGCGGAACGCGTCGAGGTCGATCTCCAGGCGCAAGCGCGCTGCGGACTCGCCCATGCGCACGAGATGGTCGTCGAGCGCGAACGGTCTGCCCTCGTACAGGCGCACGACCTCGAAGACGCCGTCGCCGCGCAGGAGGCCCGCGTCGGTGACCGGGATGACCGTCTCCTCGGCGTCGCCGACGACCCCGTCGAGGCAGGCGAGGTTCTGACCGCGCGACAATCCCTGCATGGGCGGCGAGTCTACGCGTGCGGAGCTCATCGAGACCCTGCGACGCCACGTCCGCGACGAGCGGGTCCTCCGCGCGATCGCCGCGGTCCCGCGCGACCGCTTCGTGACCGAGGCGCACGCGCACGATGCCTGGGCCAACGAGGCGCTGCCGATCGGCGGCGGCCAGACGATCTCGCAGCCGCTCGTCGTCGCGCACATGTGCGAGCTGCTCGACATCCAGCCCGGCGAGCGCGTGCTCGACGTCGGCACCGGGTCGGGCTACCACGCGGCGGTGCTGACCGCGCTCGGCGCGCACGTCTGGACGATCGAGCGCGACCCCGAGCTCAGCCGCTGGGCGGAGGAGAACCTCCGCGCCGTCCGCGCCCGCCGCGTGACGTTGCTCACCGGCGACGGCTCGCGTGGCTGGCCACAGGGCGCGCCGTGGGATGCCATCAACGTCGCGGCGTCGGCGCGCGGCGAGATCCCGCCGGCGCTGATCGACCAGCTCGCCGTCGGCGGGCGGCTCGTCCTACCGGTCGGAGACGAGCTCGTGCTCGTCCGCCGGCGCGACGACGGGACGCTCGACCGGCGCGGCGCCGGCGGCGTCCGCTTCGTCCCGCTCATCGAGGAGTGACCACACGAACACCGGTTCTTCGACGCCCTTGACGTCGAACGCGCCGACCGGATGCAGGTCGTCGCCGGTGGAGAGCAGCGCGCGGGTGGAGTCCGAGATGAGCACGTCGTGCCCGACGTCGCGCGTCAGCGACTCGAGGCGCGCGGCGACGTTCGTCGTGTGGCCGACCGCGGCGTACTCCAGGCGGCGCTCGGAGCCGACGGTGCCCGACGCGACCTTGCCGCTGTGCAGGCCGATGCTCAGGCCGACGGCGTCGCCGCCGACCTCGGTGGTCAGCCATGCGTTGAAGGCCTCGAGCCGCGGGCCGGCCATCTCCCGTGCCGCGGCCAGCGCGCGGTCGGCGTGGTCGTCCTGCGCGAGCGGCGCGCCGAACACGGCCATGACGCCGTCGCCCATGTAGGAGACGACGGTCCCGCCGTGCGCGAGGATCGCCTCGCTCATGCCGGCGAGATAGCGGTTGAGGAACTCGATGACGTCCTGCGCCGACTCGGTCTGCGAGCGCCGGGTGAAGCCGCGCAGGTCGGCGAACATGACCGTCGCCTCGCGCTCGACGCCGCGCAGCGCGCGGACGCCGCCGCTGGCGGCCAGCAGCTCCTCGACGGCCTGCTCGGGCACGAACCGCGCGAACGCGTCGCGCAGGCGCTGACGCTCGCGCTGGTGGCGCTCGTAGGAGAGCAGCAGCGCGCTCGTGAGCATGAGCGACAGCGTGAAGGCGAGCAGCGCCGGGATGACCGGGAGCAGGAGGCCGGCGGCGAACGCGGCGACGATCGTGCCGACCAGCGCTCCGAGCAGGACGAGCAGCGCCAGCACGCCGAGCAGCGCGGCGACGACGCGTGCGTGCACGAACCGGCGCGGGGCGGCGAGGCCGAGCCCGCCGGCGAGCGCGGCGAACAGGATGAACGCGATGCCGCCGGCGTCCGAGGCATCGCGCAGCGGGGCCGCGCGCATCAGCGTCTGGATCGCGTTGGCCTGGAGCTCCGGGCCGTTCATGAAGCCGTCGCCGCTCGTCGCGGTGGCGTGGAGGTCGTGCAGCGTCGGCGCGGTCGCGCCGATCACGGCGACGCGGCCCTCGAGCGCCGCGGTCGGGACCTTGCCCTGCAGCACGTCGCTGTAGGAGACGGTGTGGACGGTGCCGGGCTGGCCCGCGAAGTCGATGAGGCCGCGGTCGGGGAGCCCGAGGTTCCTCGACCCGAGCGCCTCGCGCGCGGCGGCGGCCGCGAACGACTCGTAGCCGTCGTTGCGCAGCATGTAGCGGCGGATCACGCCGTCGCTGTCGCTGGCCTGCTCGCCGTGGCCCACGGTGGCGCCGATCGAGGCGGTCGCCTTGTCGCCGCCGAAGACGTAGTGCTTGCCGCCGTCGTCGACCTCCGTCGTGGCGAGCACGACCGGGACGTCGCGCGCGCGGGCGATCGCGTCGGTGATCGCCACGTCGTCGTCGATGTCGGGCGCCGGCTCGGTGAACTGCATGTCGACCGCGATCGCGCGCACGCCGGCGCGATGCAGCCGGTCGATGACCTCGGCGTGGACCCGGCGCCTGAACGGCCAGGGCTTCTCGAGGTCGTTGAGCGTGTGCTCGTCGACGGCGACGACGACGACGCCCTTGGACTTCTCCGGGTCCTCGCGGACCGCGAAGAGCGCGTCGACGCTTGCCAGCTCGAGCCGCTCGAGCACGCCCGTCGCGTAGGCGGCCACGCCGAGCGCGCCGGCCAGTGCGGCGACGGCGAGCGCCATGGCGATCGCCGGGCTCAGGCGGCGCACGGGCTACTCCCCGGCGCGAAGGTCGGGGCGACGCTCGACGAAGAGCCGGGCGAGGCTCGGGTCGAGGTGCGTGGCGCCCAGGCGCGCGATCTCGGCGAGGGCGTCCTCGACGAGCCAGGCGTCCTTGTACGGCCGGTCGCTGACCAGCGCGTCGAAGACGTCGCAGACGGCGCAGATGCGGGCGACGAGCGGGATCTGCTCGCCGGCCAGGCCGTCGGGGTAGCCGGTGCCGTCCCACTTCTCGTGGTGCGTGCGGGCGATGACCTCGGCCATCCGCACGACCGGCGAGCGCGAGCCGCTGAGCAGCTGCGCACCGACCTCGGTGTGCGACTTCATGACCTCCCACTCCTCCGGGCTCAGCGGGCCCGGCTTGAGCAGGACGCTGTCGGGGATGGCGATCTTGCCGATGTCGTGCATCGACGAGGCGTGCATGAGCTGCTCGGCCTCGTCGTGGGTCATGCCGATGTCGCGTGCGAGCTGCGCGCACATGCGGCTCATCCGCGTGATGTGGATGCCGGTGCTGTCGTCGCGCGACTCGGCCGCGTGGGCGAGCCGACGGACGAGCTCGAGCTGCGACTCGCGCAGGTCCTGCGTGCGCTCGCGGACCTTCGACTCGAGCTTGGAGTTGTGGCGGGCCAGCTCCTCCTTGGCCAGCGTGAGGCTGAGCGCGAGCGTTCCGAGCATGTGCCGCATCGCCTGCGGGTCGGCCAGCAGGACGCTGTCGAGGTGCTCCTTGCGGACCTCGACGGTCTCGCTGCTGTCGACGGCGACGACGCTCGCCAGGCGCGGAGCGGAGTTCAGCACGCCGACCTCGCCGAAGACGTCGCCGGGGCCGAGGCGCTGGAGGATCAGGCCGGGGTCGCGGCTCGGGCGCACGACGCTGAGCAGCCCGGTCGTGACGATGTGCAGGCTGTCGCCCTGGTCACCCTCGCGGAAGACCAGCTGGCCCGGGCGGAAGCTGCAGCGCTGCGCCTGCGTCGCTAGCTCCTGCAGGGCCGTCCACGGCAGCCCGGCCAGCAGCTCGACGCCGGTGAGCTCCGCGGGCGCGACGGGACGGGCCCCCGCCGGGGGCCGCGGTCGCGCCGGGGCGGCCGGCGCGACCGGAGAGGCGAGAAGTGGGTCAGCCGCCACGGTTCCTCGCGATGTGGCGCTCGCCGGCGCGCACGGTGAACACCTTGCCAAGCTCGAAGTCGGTGACGTCGACAACGCCCTCGAGGACCTTGATGGTCGTGCTGTTGCAGCGGTCGACCGTCGCCCAGCGCGTGCCGCGCACGGTCGCTGCGCTGTGCTTGCCGCGGGTGCGGAAGCGGCCCTTGCCGCTGGCCCACAGGCCGCGGACGATGCCGGCCTTGCCGCCGCGGCCGTTGCCGGCGGCGCGAGCGGTGGTCGCGGTCTTCTTGCAGTCGCTGAAGTCGCCGCCCTTCATGACGAGGTCGACGACCGGGAGGGGCGCGCCCTCCGGCGTGAACTGGGCGACCTTGAACTCCGAGCCGTAGACGAGCGCGTTCTGACGCTCGCCGGTGACCGGGTCGGCCTCGGCGACGACCTCGACGATGCCGTCGGTCGCGTCGACGGTCGAGCCCATCGGGACGGTCTCGCCCTCGGTCAGCTCGGTCCACTCGTCGCTGCCGGGAAGCTTGATCTTGACCTTGCCCTCGCCGTGGACGGGCTTGAAGCCGATCGTCTTGCCGAGCGCGGGCGGGGTCGGCAGGCCGGGAGCGGCGGGGTCGCCCGGATCCTTGGCCAGGCCGGGAGGCCCACCGTGCGGATGCTGCGGGTTGGCCGCGTTCTCGTTGCGCTCCTTCTCGGCCTTCTCCTCCTTCGCCGCCTTCTCGGCCTTCTCGGCCTTCTCTTCCTTCTCCGTCTTGGGGTCCTTCGCGGGCTTGTCGGGCTTCTCCACCTTGTCCTTGGTGGTCTTGTCCGCGTCGGCGAAGCCGAGGGTGGTCGAGAAGAGGCCCGCGGCGACAACGGCGGCGAGGCTGGCGAGAAGAGCGGTGAGCAGGCGCATGCTGTCTCGCGAATCGGCCGTTCCCGGTGGTTCTTGAGCGCGTAGCGGGTCAGGTGGACGGATACCGTTGCTCGTCGACCAATGACGGCGCACCAGAATGCCTGAGCTCCCCGGCCGCGTGATCGCGGCGGCCTACCTCCTTGCCGGGGTCTGCGTGCTCGTCCCCTTCGGCGTGCTCGGCGTGATCTTCGCCGCCGCGGTGCTCTTCCAGCGCGACGCGCGCGTGCACGCGGTTGCCGTCCTCGCCCTGGGGATCGTCTGCGCGATCCTCGGGTGGACGGTCGCGCGCTAGCGCCGATGAGTTTCGGCGCCGGCCCCCGTCTTCGGGACACGATGTCAGTCGTCCGAGAGGAGCCAGTGCCATGCGGCTGAGGATCAGCCCCAACCTGTGGTTCGACGGGAACGTCGAGGAGGCCGCCGCCTTCTACACGTCGGTCTTCGACAACTCGAAGATCCTGCGCACCACCCACTACCCGCCCAACAGCCCCGGGCCCGAGGGAGCGGTCATGACCGTCGAGTTCGAGCTCGACGGCCAGCGCTTCGTCGGCATCAACGGCGGCCCGCAGTTCACGTTCAGCGAGGCGGTCTCGTTCGAGATCACGTGCAGGGACCAGGCCGAGGTGGACCGCTACTGGGCGGCGCTCACCGACGGCGGCGAGGAGGGCCCGTGCGGCTGGCTGAAGGACCGCTACGGCCTGTCCTGGCAGGTCGTGCCGGAGGGCATGGACGAGGTCTTCGCCCACCCCGACAAGGAACGCGCGTCGCGGGCGATGCAGGCGATGCTCACGATGAAGAAGCTCGACATCGCCGCGCTGCGCGAGGCGGCCGGCGGCGTCCCCGCCGCCTGAACCGACCGACGATGCACGACCGCGGGCCTCTTCGGGTAGAGGCCCGCTGTGTCGTCACAGTCGGTCGAGCTCATCCTCGCGCGGAACCTGATCTCCTCGATCGACCTCGCCGCCATCCTCGTCGACCCGGACGGGGGCGTCGTGTTCTTCAACGACACCGCCGGCCGTCTCATCGGGCGCACGTTCGACGAGCTCGGTCCCATGAGCCGCGAGGTGTGGAACTCGCGCTTCGGGCCGTTCGACGACCTCGGGGAGGTCATCCCGACCGGCGACATGCCGCTGACCGAGACCCTGCACGAGGGCCTGCCGATCAACGCGCGCTTCCACATGCGTGCCGACGGGGGCGAGCTCTTCGACGTCGAGGCCAGCGCGCTCCCGCTCGCGAGCGCGGACGGGTTCAAGGGTGCGCTCGTCGTCTTCTGGCGCGCGGACGACGGCGACTAGTGGCGGTTCGCGTCCGGTACTGGGGGGCGCGCGGGTCGATCCCGTCGCCGTCCCCGCGGATGGCCGGCTACGGCGGGAACACCGCGTGCGTCGAACTGACGCTCTCGGACGGCAGCGAGCTCATCCTCGACGCCGGGACCGGGATCCGCGAGCTCGGTCAGGCGCGCGAGAGCAGCGACGCGCCCGTGCAGGTGCTGCTCACGCACCTGCACCTCGACCACATCCAGGGCCTGATGTTCTTCGCGCCGTTGTTCGACCCGGACAGCGAGGTGCACGTCCGCGGGCCGGCGGCGCTCGACGGGCCGCTGCTCAACCGGCTGGCGCGGTACATCTCGGCGCCGCTGGCGCCGGTCGAGATGCGCGAGCTGCCCGCGGCCGTCTCGTTCGAGGAGATCACGACGTCGTCGTGGACGTTCGGTCCCGCGACGATCGAGGCGGCGTTCGTCAACCACCGCGGCCCGACGCTCGGCTACCGCATCACGGACGGCGACGTGACGATCGCCTACATCCCCGACCACGAGCCGGCGCTCGGACAGCGCCTCGAGACGAGCGCGGCCGACTGGATCTCCGGGCTCGCGCTGGCGCGCGAGGCCGACCTGCTGATCCACGACGCGCAGTACACCGACGCGCAGTACGCGAAGGCCCACGTCGGATGGGGCCACTCGGCGATCGGCGACGCGGTCACGTTCGCCCGGCGGAGCGGGGCCCGCAGGCTCTCGCTCTTCCATCACGATCCCGAGCACGACGACGCACTGCTCGACGAGCTCACGGGCGAGGCCCGCGCGGCCGCCGAGGGTGCGCTGGAGGTCGACGCCGCCCGCGAGGGAGCGACGCTCGACCTGCCCTGACGCTCGCTACATGAGGATGAGCACCAGGATCACGATGATCAGCAGTGCGACGAGCGAGATCTGAACGGGTCCGATTTTCATGTTCCTCATCTACCCCGTGAGCGGTGGACCATCCGCACACCGGGGGCCCGTCATCAGAAGATGCTGATGTGCACGTGGTCGCGGTGCTGCAGCGTGTTGTTGCGCGCCGAGGCCGCCGAGGTGCTCGCCGAGTGCTTGTACGGGCGCCAGCCGCCCTTCGAGGCCGACCAGATCTTGTCGTAGAAGATGACCTCGGCGACGTTGAGCCGGGCCGCGTTGTGGGCGGCCCAGTTCGCCAGGCGCCAGCTCGCGCGCAGGCCGGCGCCAGCCGCGCGGGTGCCCGACCGGACCCCGGGCGCGAAGGCGTCGATGCCACGGCCGCAGTAGTGGAACGAGCCCGAGATGTGCCCTGTCTCGGTGCCGTCGGCGCCGCCGCCGATGTTGGTGAAGCGGAAATCGGGGCCCTTGATCCGCGCGACGAGGGTGTTGGCGCGCGAGGTGAACCCGCGGCTCACCGACTGCGGCGGGAGGCCGACCGGGATCGAGCGCAGGCCGCACTTGATCGAGTCGTGCTTGCGCACCTGCGGGCGCCAGACGGGGGCGTCCACCGGGCCGTTGCTGAAGGCGGCCGGGAACTCCTCGCCGGCCGGCGGGCCGGGCTCAGGCTGGGGCTCGGGCTCAGGCTGGGGCTCGGGCTCGGGCTGGGGCTCAGGCCCGGGCGGAGGCGGCGGCGGCTGCGACGGAGGGGGCGGCGGCGGGGATCCCGCGCCGCCGTTGCGGTTGCAGTGGTCCTGCCGGTTGGCGGCGCAGACCCGCATCGACGAGACGCGGTTGTCGAACGCGAAGAACCCGTAGTACGCGGTGCCCGACCCGGCGCAGAGGATGTTCGACTCCTCGCCGGTGTAGTCGCGGCCGTCGAACACGCGGATGCACTGGCCGGCCGCGATCGCCACCGACGAGCGCGAGTTGTCGACGTTGTAGACCCGGCCGTCGTAGTTGCGGAAGCTCGCGAAGTTCGGACGATCGCCGTTGGCGTCGTCGGATTTGACAATCATCGATCCGCCGCGGCAGTTGGCGTCGGCGAAGATCTGGACGCGGGCCCAGCTCACCTTCGAGCCGTCGGCGCAGTAGGGAGCGGCGGCCGCCGGCGTGGCGGTCGCGGTCATGGCGGCGGCGGCGAGCGCGGCCGCCCCGAGGGTCTTCACGAGGTGACGTCGCATGCCGCGCGGACGATACTCCGAGGAGTAGGCGGTCGACGCCGTATCGCGCCTCCGGAGGCCCGGCGGCTAGGTTCTAGAGGGTGAACGACGCGCAGAAGGCCCTCCTCCACCGGCTCCGAGAGATCGTCGAGGAGACGCCGAAGTCCGGTGCCGTCAACGCGGGCAACCGCCCACTGCACATCACGCGCTTCGCCCAGGCGGTCGAGGCGCGGGTCGACGACGGCGACGCGCTCGTCAAGTACGTGCGGTCGAAGGTCCACACCGCGCCGACCGGCAGCTACACGTCGCTGATCGCCGCAGGACGGCCCGATCTCACCGTCGAGGCCATCGTGGCCGACGGCGAGGCCGCGTGGGCGAGCGAGTTCGACGATGCCGACCGCGCCGCCGCCAGCGAGCGCCTCGGGACGATGATCGAGGCGCACCGCGAGGCCAAGGAGGCCGCCGAGGCCCAGGCGGTCACCGCGGACCGCGGGATCATCGACCGCGTGAACGCCAGTCGCGCCGCCAAGGGCAAAGACGCGATGACGGACGAGCAGGAGGCCGAGATGCTCGGCCGCCGGGCCAAGGAGCGCGCCGGCGGCTGACGTCGTCTGTGGCCGGGTCTACGCCCTCGTCGGCGGCCCGAACCACGTCGTGAGCGCGTCGTCGAGGCCCGCGTCGGTGCCCTCGCCGACCCAGGCCACGTGGCCGTCGGGTCGGATCAGCACGGCCGTCGGCGCCGTGACCTCGCCGAGGATCGGCAGCTCCCACGGGCCGTCGTAGGTGGCGTCGACCTTGCGGACCCGGCCCGCGGTGTCGAGGCTGCTGTCATCGCCGAGGTCGAGGAGCACCGGCCGAGCGCCGTGCAGCAGGCTGTACGCGCGCCGCGGACCGTCGGCGGTGACCAGGTCGAGATCGGGCACGCGGCGCCCGAGCAGCGGGTGTCCCTCTCCGAGGTCGTAGTGGATGTCCAGCCCGGACTGCATCCCGGCGAACCGCCGGCGCGCCTCCTCCACCCCGAGCAGCTCGGTCATGACCTCGAGCAGCGCCTTGGTGCGGTCGTCCGGGCGGAGCAGCGCGACCTGCGCCATCGTGGTGCGCAGCACGCGGGCGGCGACCGGGTGACGCTCGGCGTGGTAGGTGTCGAGCAGGATCTCGGGCGAGCTCCCCTTTGCGACCTGGGCGAGCTTCCACCCCAGGTTCACCGCGTCCTGCAGGCCGGTGTTGAGGTCCTGCCCACCGTCGGGGGCGTGCACGTGCGCGGCGTCGCCAGCGAGGAGGACGCAGCCGACGCGGTAGCTCGCGGCCTGCCGGCTCGTATCGGTGAACCGGGAGATCCAGGTCGGGGCGTGAGCGCCGAAGTCGGTGCCGTACACCGTGACGAGCGCCTCGCTGACGTCGCGCAGGGTGGGCTCGGCGGTCCTGACCTCCGGCTCGGTGACCATGACCCGGACGGTCCCGGTGTCCGCGAAGACCACCTCGCCGTCGCGGATCTCGTACTCCGCCCGGCCCAGGGCGTGGAGCCCGAGGTCGTCCCGGCGGACGCCGAACTCCGGCTCGTGCGCCATCTCGACCTCTGCGATCAGGCTGCTCACGGTCGGATCGAACCCGGGGAAGTCGCTGTCGTAGCGGACCGCGACCCCCATCTCGCGGACCCACTCGGCGAGGATCCGCTCGATGTGGTTCTGCCACAGGCCGAGCCCGTAGTTGTGCCGGGTGGGGGAGTCGCCGATGTCGAGCCGGACCATCGAGAACCCCGCGACCTGGGCCACCTGCCCCTCCGCGAGGAAGCGATCGACGATCCCCCGCTGGTCGAGGACCTCGAGCGACCGCGCGTGCAGCCCGCCGGCGCGGAAGCCGGCGAGGTCCTGGTCCGGCCGCTGCTCGAGTACCGCGACGTCGATGTCCTGGAGCGCCAGCTCGGCCGCCAGCATCAGCCCCGTCGGGCCCCCTCCGACGACCACCACCGCGTGCTCGTGTACGCCCATGTTTCGCCCTCCGTTGCTACGTTTTCGACCGTGCGGCGAGCGAGTATGCGGCACACAGGGGGGCTTGTTTCAAGCCCCCCTCGAGGTGGAGAGGGGGCCGATCCGCTAGCGCGGACGCCCGGCCGCGATGTCGCCCTCGGCCTCGATGCGCTCCTTGCGCAGCTCGTCGGTCACGGTCTGCTCCTCGACGATGGTGTCCTTCTCGACACGGACGCGCTCCTTCGGGACGACACGCTTCTCGACGACGGCCTCCTCGGCGTGCATGACGACCTCGTGCTCCTCCTCGGAGAGCGGCGGGCCGTCGAGCGCGTTGCCGACGTTGGCGTCGGTGATCGGCTCGCGCTCGATGCGGACCTCCTCGCGCTGCAGCGGGACGGTCTTCTCGACGTGCTCGGTGACGATGTACTTGCGCAGGCGCACGCGGCCGGACTCGACCTGCATCTTGCCCACGCGCAGCTCCTCCTCGGAGCGCGTCATGGCGTTGTCGGTCTCGGGGCCCGACGTGTCCCGGCCCACGACGCCGCGCTCGCCGGCGAGCGGCTGCTCGGCCCGTGCGGGCATGGGGGTGTAGTCGCGGCCGTAGTGGCGGTAGAGCGCGGCCTCCTCGTCGGGCGTGAGGTGCCCGTCGGCCTGCGTCCGCGGCGCGGAGCGAACCTGCTCACGGGCGTACGGGAGCCGCACGCCGTCCGGGGAGTGCGTGGCCTCGTTGATCGGCACGAAGCTGGTCTGACCGCCGTCGGTGACGAGGCCGAGCCACTCGGGCTCGCCGGTCTCGTCATCGAGGTAGATGCCCTCGACGAGCCCAAGGCTGCCGTCCTGGCCGTGCGCGTCGCGACCCTGCCACGACCTGATGTCCTCGATGCTGGGCATGTCCGCCTGCCTTCCTCGGTCAACTGGTTGCGGTAGCCCTGTCCGGTTCCGGGGTGCTCCGAAACGGCGCGACGACCGGTCGTCATCCCGCGTGGACGACATGCGCTCTCGGGGTTTGTGAGCCCCGTGTTTGCGGCGACGCTCCGGTATCCAGTCTTCCACCACGAGGTGTCCCACCATGAAGCGCCTGACCACCCTCATCCTCAGCGGCGTGCTGTTCGTTGCTGCGCCCGTTGCGACCGCTCCGGCGCAGACAGGCGACGAGGCCAGCCAGAACGAGAACCGCAACGGGAGCAACAACAAGGACGACAAGGACTTCCCCTGGGGCCTCCTCGGCCTGCTCGGTATCGGCGGCCTCGCCGGTCTGAAGAAGCGCAAGGACCACGACCATCACCGCGAGGTCCACACGACCGGCACCCCCGCCCCCGCCCGCACCACCACGGTCGATCACGGCACCCCGGTGGGCACCGGCACCGGCACGACCGGCGGCTCGGGCGCGACGCGCAAGAACCTGTAGGCGGCCTGTGGCGTCGCCGGCTGCGCGCCGGCGACGCCGCCTGAGTTCGGCTTCTCCGTTCCCGAGGCGGAGAGTGCCGTTCGCCGGGCAGGCCCGGACGGCCACCCGACGATGCTCCCGGAAGGAATCGAACCTTGAGCCTTCGATCAAGAGCGAGTCCCTGAAAGATCAGATCGCGATGCTTACTGGCGAACCGATACAGGTTCGCCCGGTTGCGCGGGGTCGTTTCTGCCGGCGCGGGGACACGCTCTGGGACATGTCGCCGTCGGTCCAGCGTGGCGGTCGGCGCCGCGGGCATCACAAGCCCGATGCGCTTCCGCTGCGCGCGGGGAGCGGCAGTCATCACCGAGCGAGGTGAACGTCAGCGCTCGAGTCACCAGCGTGCTCGGCCTGCGCGCTCGACGAGGCCGGCGTTCTTCGCGTGACTGACGGGCCCACCCCAATCGGTCCCCGCGGGCCGGAGGGCGGACGCCGCCGGGCACTTGAACCGATCGGTACCGGCGCGCGCGGGGACGAAAAGATGAAAACTGGAGCGATGCGAACGAACTGCGCAGCGTGGTGCGCCGCCGCCGTCTCGCTGCTCGCGCCGGTCGCCGCCGACGCGGCCACGCCCCCGGCGCCCGGCTGCCTCGGCATGAACTTCGAGGATCCCGCCGGCGATCCTCGCGAGGCCGGGTCCGGCTTCGACGTCACGGGCGGCTTCCTCACCCTTCGCGACGGTACGCCGGTCGTCAACGTGCGCCTCGCGGACCTCGACCTGGCCGCCTACCCGCAGCCCGACGACCTCTACAAGACGATCCGGGTGCTCTACACCGTGGGCGGCAGCCGGTTCGTCGTGCAGGCAACCTTCAACCGGCTCGGCTCGCAGTCCTACTCCTCCGGGAACGGCACCCGCCCTTCGAAGCGCAGCAGCGGGAGGGCCCACGCCGGGCCGGACGGGGTGGTCGAGATGGACCTCCCCGACGCGCGGGCGGGCGCTGCGGTCTCCATCGGCGAGATCCGCACGGAGAGCTACAAGTTCGCCGGCGTCGAGTACGAACCTGACGAGAACATGCTGCGCAGGACGATGGACCTGGCCCAGGGCGCGACGCAGACGCTCGCCTGCCCGGCGGCCGCTTCGGTTCCCGCGAGCTCTGCGCCACAGCCGGCCGCCACACCGCCCCCGGGCGGCGACGAGCCGGCGTCAACTGCGCCTTCCGTGCAGGGACGGCCCGTCGTCGCTGTCACCCTTCGCGCGCGCCGCGTACGCGGCGCGCGGGTCCGTCTGACCGGGCGGGCGAGCGGCGTGCGCGATGGCGCTCGCGTCGTGCTGCTGCGTGGTCGGCGGGTCGTCGCCCGCACGGTGGTGCGGAACGGCCGCTTCTCCGTCCTTACCCGTCGGGCGCCCCGAGGAGCAAGCGTGCGCGCGCAGGTCGCGGGGCGGACGAGCGCCGTCGTCCGCATCGGCTGAGCACGGGAGCGCGGCCCGCATCCTCGGGCCGGCCGCGGTCACTTGCGGCGAGGCGGGAGTGTTCGCGAACGAAGCGGCGGGTGATCGACACGCCCAAGACGGGCGAGCGGGCGTGACGCTTCCGCTTTGACCCAAAGCAGCAGCGCTCAACGCACTCGCGTTGCCGCCTGACGCCGACAGCCGCGCGAGCGCCGCTGCGATACGCAGGGGTTACGACGATGCCCCCGGAAGGAATCGAACCTTCAACCTTCGGATTAAGAGTCCGCTGCTCTGCCAGTTGAGCTACAGGGGCGCGCGAAGCGACCGGGGATTCTAGCGGCGCGGCTCAGGGGGTCGGGGCCGGGGCGGGCGCGCCGCCCGTGGCTCCCTGTGCTGCCTGCTGGGTCGCCTGGGCCTTCAGCGCCTCGAGCTGGGTCTCGACGTTCTTCTTCTCGTCCTTCGGCGCGACCTCGACGGCCTTCTTCGCCGCGAGATCGCCCTTGCGGGTCTGGCCCGCCTCGTAGGCGAGGATCGCCAGGTTCGAGTAGTCGCCGACGCCCGGGTCCGGGTTCGACGCGAGCAGGATCTCCTGCGCGCGGACGACCTTGTCGGGCTTGTTGAGGCCGACCTTGGAGAACATCTGGCGGGCGACGCCCGCGGCGGTCACGTTGCCCTTGTCGCCGGCAAGCTCGATGTGCCGGTCCCACGCCTTCTCGGCGGCCAGGAGCCGCTCGCGGGCCTCGCCCTTGAACGCCGGCTGGTTGGCCTCGGCCGCCTTCTGGCTGAAGCCGTCGGTCTGGCCTGCGAGGCGGTACTCGCGGTCGGCCAGGATCGCCCAGGCGCGGGCGTCGCGCGGGTTCTTCGCGACCTCGTCGCGCGCGTCCTTCGTCTGATCCTCGAGCTGCTTGTTGTTGCTGCCGCTGTCGTTGCCGGTCAGGCCGTCGATGAGACCGCCGTTGACGTCACCGCCGATGCCGAACAGCACGAGCCCGCCGCCGAGGAGGATGGCGAGCGATGCGTAGATCACCTGGACGGTGCGTCGGCGGCCACGGCCGCGAAGATCGAACAGCATGCGTTGGAGGCCTCAGTCTTCGTCCGAAACAGCTGGGGCGTCCGAGTCTTCCGAGTCGTCCTCGAAGTCCTCGCCCCAGAGGGAACCTGGCGGGCTGACCCTGTTCAGCCACGTAGCGGCCAGGATACTGACCTCGAAAAGCAGGAAGAGCGGTCCCAGCGCGAGGAGCATGGTGACGGGGTCGGGGGTCGGCGTCGCGACGGCGGCGAGCACCGCCAGGCCGAGGAGGACGTAGCGCCACTGCGCGTGGAGCTGCTTCGGCGTCGCGATGCCCATGCGCGTGATCGCGATGACCGCGACCGGGATCTGGAACAGGAGCCCAATCGAACCCACGAACATGATCGCGAACTTGTAGTAGTCGCGTGCCTGGACGAGGATGTCGAAGTCGTCGTCGTTGAAGTTCTGCAGGAAGTCGACGGCTCTGGGCAGCACGACGAAGTACCCGAACGCCACGCCCGAGGCGAAGAGGAACGGGACCATCATCATCAGCGGCAACGCGACCTTTCGCTCTCCCGGAGCGAACGCCGGCAGGATGAACGCGTAGGCCTGGAACAGGATGATCGGTAACGCGAGCAGCAGTGCGGCCCAGAAGGCGACCGTGAACGTCGTCGTGAAGGGCTCGGCAACGCCCAGCGTCACCGGATTTCGCTCGAGGTTCGTCGGGATCGCCCGCGCCGCCTCCTGCGATGCCCGCTGCGCGGCCGCCCACGCGAGCGCAGCCTGCGAATAGGCCGCCCGCTCGGACGCCGACCGCGTCTCGCTCGCCAGGCGCTCGTTGACCGCCCGCTGCCGTCCGGCCGCTTCGGCGTCCGCCCGGAACTTGCGCGCGTTGAAGCGCGCCGACCGCGACGTCTGCTCGAGCGGATCCTGCGAGATCTTGTCGCTGTTGAGCCGCTGCGTGTCCTGCAACGGGTCGTTGACGATCTGGAGGACGGCCTCGTTCTGCCAGAACGTGAACGCGAAGCACGCGACCAGCGCGAGCACGCACACGATCAGGCGCGAGCGCAGCTCGTCCAGATGATCGGTGAGGCTCAGCCGCGCGTCGTGCGAGACCGGGCGGCGAATGGCTGTCGCCATGCGCTCCTGGTGTCCTAGGCGCGCGGCTGCTCGGAGAGGCCGGTGCTGCGCTCGACCTCCTCCACGGAGGTCGTCGCGGGGCCGTCGTCAGCGACCGCCGTCGCGCCGGGAGTGAGAACGGGACGATCGAGGTCGTCGTCGTCGTCCTTGCCGCCCTTGCCGCTGATCGAGTCCTTGAACTCGCGCATGCCGGAACCCAGCGACTTCCCGAGGCCGGGCAGGCGCTTCGGCCCGAAGATGACGAGCAGGACGACGAGTACGAGGATGAGTTCGGGGATGCCGATGGGGCCCATGGGTGCTCCTGCGAAGGGGTCGAGCGAAGGTTAGCCGGACCGTCCGGCCAATTTGCTGTCAAGTTCTCTACGCAAGTGTCCGATGAACGGCTCAGAGGGATTCTCCATGAGCCAGCATCCGGAACAGCACAACCACGTCCGCCGCGTCGTCCTTCCCTCGGGGAAGACCATCGAAGTCGTCTACTTCGAGGATCAGATGACGGCCGAGCCGACGGCGCCCCGCGCGCCGATGCCGCTCCCCGCCGAGCAGCCCACCGACCTCCACGTCTGCGGTGCCTGCACCTCGGAGCTCGTGTACCCCGTCGAGTGGGACGAGGCCGGGACGACGCACTGGGAGGTCACCCTCCGCTGCCCGAACTGCGAGTGGGCCGGCACCGGCGTCTACCAGCAGGACACGGTGGAGCGCTTCGACGAGGAGCTCGACCGCGGCACGGAGTGCCTGGTCCGCGACCTCAAGCGCCTGATGACGGCGAACATGGAGGAGGAGATCGAGCGCTTCACCGACGCGTTGCGCGACGATCACATCCTCCCCGAAGACTTCTAGTCGTCTAGCTGTACCGCTCCACGACGCTGTCCGCGACGAGCTCCAGCGCCCGTCGCTGCGGCAGGTCCGGCAGGTCGTCCTTCGCGGCCGCCACGTACTCCAGCGCTCGCGCTCGCGACTCGTCGAGCGCGCCCGTCGCGGCGATCGCGTCGCAGACCTCTTCCGCCCGCTCGCGCGTGTCGACCGACCGAGGGTCGATCCCGAGGTCGGCCAGGATGAACGGCAGCGTGACCGTCCCGTCGAGCAGATCCGTCCCGCGGTGCTTGCCCGTCCGCTCCGCCGGCCCCGACACGTCGAGCACGTCGTCGAGGATCTGGAACGCCAGCCCGACGCGGCGGCCGAACGCCCCAAGCGAAGGCGGAGCCCCCGCGACGCTCTCGCCGAGCTCGCACGCCGCCTCGAACAGCCGCGCGGTCTTCAGCTCGCAGCGCAGCAGGTAGCGCTCGACCGGGACGACCCGCCAGGCGTCCTCGCGCTGGACGAGCTCTCCGCGCGCGAGCGCCGACGACGCCCGCGACAGCGCGCGCACCTGGTCGACGCTCTCGTTCTGGACGAGCTGGGCAAACGCGCGCGAGAACAGCAGGTCGCCCGTTGCGGTGGCCATGTCACGCCCTGCGGTGGCGTAGACGGTCGGCCGGCCGCGTCGCAGCGACGCGTCGTCGAGGACGTCGTCGTGGACCAGCGTCGCCGCGTGGACGAGCTCGACCGAGGCGGCGGCACGCAGCAGCGGCTCCTCGGGCGCGTCGGGTCCCGCGGCCAGCAGGACGAGCAGCGGGCGCAGCCGCTTGCCGCCGGCGGAGATCGTCGCCGTCGCGTGCTCGGCGAGCACCTCGCCGTACGACCCCGCCACCTCCACCAGCCGTTCCTCGACGCGCGCGAGCAGGGGCGGCACGTGCGGCCCTCCCGCCTCGACGATGCGGGCGACGGCGGGGTCCAAGACCCGGTTTTCGCCCTCCGGTCCTCGCAAGCTCGGACCGCCGGGCGACGTCACCTGACGGTTCCGTGATGGATGGCGATGATCCCGCCCGCGGTGATCACCCAGCCGACGTCGCGCAGTCCGGCGTCGTGGAGCACGCCGCCGAGCGCGCGGGCGTCCGGGAAGCGCTTCACCGACGCGGGAAGGTACGTGTAGGCGTCGTCGAAGCGCCCGAGCAGCGGGACGAGCCGGTCGAACCACAGCGAGAAGAACGTCGAGAGCGGCGGCTTCGTCGGCGTCGTGATCTCGAGCACGACGACCCTGCCGCCGGGCTTCACGACCCGCGCCATCTCGGCGACACCCTTGCCGAGGTCGCCGAAGTTGCGCGCCCCGAACCCGACCGTCGCCGCGGCGAACGCGTCGTCGGCGTACGGCAGCGCCTGCGCGTCGGCCCACTCCCACGTCACGCTCGGCTCCTTCGCACGGGCGCGCACCAGCATCTCCTCGGAGAAGTCGCTGCCGACGACCTCGCAGCCGCGCCGGCGCAGCTCGATCGCCAGGTCGCCGGTGCCGGTCGCGACGTCGAGCACCCGGTCGCCCGCGGAGACCGACGCGAGGTCGACCGCCCGCGAGCGCCAGCGGTGGTGCAGCCCTGCCGTCATGACCCCGTTCATGAGGTCGTAGACGCCAGCGATGCGGTCGAACATCGCCCGGACCTGCCGGTCCTCCAGGCGGCCGGAGGCCGGCCCCGCGCTCACTCCCCGGGCGTTCCGGAGGCCGACGGCGTGTTCTTGTAGTCGCCGTTGCCCTCGGCCTTCCGCAGCATGGCCAGGAACTCGACCATGTCGTCGAACTGCTTCTCGGGCAGGTCGCGGAACGAGGGCATCGGAGCCGTCGGGTTGATGAGCGTGCGCTCGAGGGCCTGGCGCGGGAGGCGCTGGCCGATCTCCGTCAGCGGCGGCCCGGGGCCGTCGTTGCCGTTCTCGCCGATCTTGTGGCAGGCCAGACAGCCGGACTGCGCGACCACCTGCTTGCCGGCCTCGAACGTCTCAACCGCCTCGTCGCCCTGCGCCACCACGGCGGGCGGAGCGTCCATCTCGATCGACGTCGGCGAGCCGGCGTTCGCACCGAGGTAGGTGAGGTAGCCCATCGCCACGATCGTGAAGATGCCGGCAGCGGTCGCGATCGGACGGCGCTCGGGGCGCCGTTCCGGGTTGCGGTCGTAGAACGGCAGCAGGAACAGCAGGATCATGCAGATCGTCGGGATGCCGATCGTCGCGAGCGGGACGAGGTAGGCGGGCTTGATGATCCGCAGCAGCTCGAAGAGGAAGAAGAAGTACCACTCCGGGCGCGGCACGTACGTGGTCGTCGTCGGGTCGGCCTTCGGGCCGAGCTCGGCGCCGAGGATCAGCGACATCAGGACGATGATCCCGACGACGATCGCCGCCATGATCGAGTCCTTCGCGACGGCGTAGGGGAAGAACGGCTTGCCCTGCGCCTTCAGCTCGGAGTACTCGCGGAGGTAGCGCTCCTTCTCCTGGCGGTTCACGCGCTACGCCTCTTCCCGCTGCTGGTCGCGCCTGTCCTCGGGCTTGATCCACGGCGGGGCAGTCGTGCCCAGCTTCGCGACCAGGTACAGGTGCGCGCCGATCAGCGCGGCGATGAGCCCGGGGACG
>CADCVT010000052.1 GCA_902806215.1 uncultured Solirubrobacteraceae bacterium
CTCGTCCGGCGCGCGCGGCCCGACGCGTTCCTGCACCACTTCATCCACATCCCGTGGACGCAGCCCGACGCGTGGCGCGTGCTGCCGCGGGGGATCCGGCGCGAGATCTTCGAGGGGCTGCTGTCCAACGACATCGTCGGGTTCCACACGCGCTCGTACCGGTGGAACTTCCTGCAGTGCTGCCGCGACCTGATGGACCTCGACGTCGACTTCGGCCGCGGCGTCGTGCACTTCGACGACCGCGAGGTCTGGGTGCGCGCGTACCCGCTGCCGATCGACGCCGCCGCGACCACCCGCGTCGCGGCGACCGAGCGCACGCAGGAGTTCGAGAAGGAGCTCCTGCGCCGCCGGCGCGAGCACCTGATCCTGCGCGTCGACCGCGCCGACCTGTCCAAGAACGTCCTGCGCGGGTTCTCCGCGTTCGACCTGTTCCTCGAGCAGCACCCGGAGTTCGCCGAGAAGGTCACGTTCATCGCCCAGCTCATGCCGTCGCGGACCGACGTCGCCGAGTACGCCGAGTACCTCGAGCGGATCGAGGCGCTGGTCGCGGTCGTCAACCACCGGCACGGGACGCCGGACTGGATGCCGATCCAGCTCAAGCTGCGCGACGACCTCGAGGAGGCGATGGCGTCGTACAAGCACTACGACGTCCTGCTCGTCAACGCGATGTTCGACGGGATGAACCTGGTGGCGAAGGAAGGGCCGCTGGTCAACGCGCGTGACGGGGTGTCGATCCTGTCCGAGAACACCGGCGCCCACGAGGAGCTCGGGGAGTTCGCGCTGAGCGTGAACCCGTTCGACATCCAGGAGACGGCCGACTCGATCCATGCGGCGCTGACGATGTCGCCCGAGGAGCGCGCGCGGCGGATGCGGGGGCTGCAGGAGATCGTCACGACGCGCGATCCGGGCAACTGGATCGACGAGCAGCTCGAGGACATCCGCCAGAAGGCGGCCTTGACGCGCTCGTCGGCCTAACGGCTGCGCTCTTCGAAGTCGAACTCGGTCGTGGGCGGGCTCGCCGCGCGCGGGATGGCGCGGGCCCGAGCCGGCAACGGCATCGGCGAGGGAGCGGGTGCGTGTTGCCGTGGCGCGTGCGCCGCGCGTCGCTCTGGCGCACGGTCCGCGCGGCGGCGCTTCGACCGCTTCGCCCGGCGGTTCCGCCGCTCCGCGCGCTTCCGCCGCTGCCGCGAGCGTTCGGACGCTTCCCTCGTCGCCGCTGTTGTTCGCGGCCCGGGGCGCTCGGGGCGTTCGCGCCGCGGGGCGGTCTCGGTCGGCGGAGGCGATTCGGCAGGCGGCGGGGCCGCGAGCACTGGCTCCTCCACCTGCGGCTGTGCCGGCAGCGGCGGCGGCTCGGCGCGCAGGCGCGGCCACGCGACGACGAGCAGGACGGCGGCCACGAGCGCGGCGGCGCGGGCGACGTTCGCCCAGCGGATGCGGTGCAGAAGGGGCATGCCGGGTCGAGGGCGCGAGAGGGGTCACCTCGCCCCCTCGCTAGGATGATCCGCCGTATGGCCAAGCCCGCTCCGATCTATGACCTGAACGTCCTGCTCGACGTCGAGCTCCCCGAGGAGACTCGCGAGTCGATGCTCGCGGACATCGAGGCGATGATCGCCGAGCCGGGCTCGATCGTCTCGACCCATGACTGGGGCCGTCGCAAGATGGCGTACGAGATCGACAAGAAGGACGAGGCGGAGTACCACCTCATCCAGTTCCACGGCCCGCGCGAGCTGCTCGAGCGCCTGGACCGCACCCTTCGCATCACCGACGGCGTCCTTCGCTACCGGATCATCAAGCTCGCTCCGGGCACGCCCGATCCGCCGGACCTTCGCGGCGGCACGTCGGCTCCGGCGGCGGGAGTCTCCGCCAGCCCGTCCGACGACGACGACGAGCGCTAGGCGCCCGTCGCGCTTCCGCGCGACTCTGCAACGAAACAGCGGAAGTTCCGGGTTGATCGCCCGAATCCGCCTACCCCAGCCCTAGACTCGGCGACGAGTTTTCGTTCGTTGCCGAAAGGAGGCCGCAGATGGCGGCGCAGAACATCAACCGGGTGATCCTCACGGGTCGTCTGACGCGTGACCCAGGGCTTCGCAACCTGCCCAGCGGCATGTCCGTCTGCAGCCTGCGCCTTGCGTTCAACACGCGCAAGAAGGACCCGACCACCGGCGAGTGGGGCGAGAAGGGCAACTTCGTCGACGTCACCGTGTGGGGCCGTCAGGGCGAGATCGTCGCCCAGTACATGACGAAGGGCCGCGCGATCGCCGTCGACGGCCGCCTCGAGTGGCGCGAGTGGACCGATCAGACGGGCAACAACCGCCAGACGCTCGAGATCATCGCCGACAACACCGAGTTCATCGGCGGCCGCGACGAGGGCCAGGGCGGCGGTGGCGGCGGCTTCGCCCCGCGCTCCGACGTCCCCGTCGACGCCTCGGACTTCGCCGCGGCACCCGTCGGCAACGGCGCCGGCGCGAGCCCGTCGCCCTCGGCTCCGGCCGACGACGACATCCCGTTCTAGGCCGCTCCCACCGGACCGGTCGTTCGTCGAGAGCCCGGCTTCGGCCGGGCTCTTCGCGTTCTGCGGGGGCGGCGTCCGGGTCGTTCGCTACGGCTGTGTCACAATGGGAGGCCGTCGCGCGCTGCGCATCCGTACGCGCGCGCTCTCGTTTCTGAAAGCTTTCTCGAGGTCCTAGTGGCAAAAGCACGCAACAAGCGCCCTGTGCGGCGCCGTGATACCAAGGCGGGCCGCCCCGGCAGCGGTCGCCGCAAGCCTTGTCCGTACTGCAAGGACAAGATCGAGCAGGCGGACTACAAGGACGTCGAGACGCTCCGGAAGTTCATCTCCGAGAAGGGGAAGATCCGGTCGCGTCGCATCACCGGCGCCTGCCGCCGTCACCAGAGCCAGATCGCCCGCGCCGTCAAGCGCGCCCGTGAGATCGCTCTGCTCCCGTACGTCAACGAGGCCGCCGGCCGCGAGGACGGGCCCCGTGGGCGCGGCCGCGACCGCGACCGCGACGACCGGTAGGTAGGACATGCCCCAGGCCATCCTCCTCCAGGACGTCGAGAACGTCGGCGAGCGCGGCACCGTCGTCGACGTGTCGAAGGGCTACCTCCGCAACTTCCTGATCCCGCGCAAGCTCGCCGCCCCGGCGACCAAGGGCCTCCTCCAGGAGGCGCAGCAGCGTCAGGCCAAGCAGGAGCAGGCCGCGCAGCAGGCGCGCGTCGTCGCCGAGCAGGGCGCCGACATCCTCAACCGCACCGTGCTCACGATCTCGCAGCAGGCCGGCGAGGACGGCCGCCTGTTCGGGTCGGTCACGACGCAGGACATCGCCGACGCGATCAAGGACGCGCGCGGGATCGAGCTCGACAAGCGCAAGATCCAGCTCGACGAGCCGATCCGCCACACCGGCACGTTCATGGTGCAGGTCGAGGTCAACGACGGCGTCATGGCTTCGGTCAAGACGATCGTCTCCGACACGAAGTAGCCGAGCCCCGCGCCCCCTACCTTCTGCGACCGGTTCGGCTTCGACGATCGCTGCCGGTCAGAAACCCCGATAAACCTCGCTCTTTCGGATCGTTTCTCCGTCCGATCGCTAGACGAACATCTGTTCGGTGTGGACGATCGGGCGAAAAGCTCCGAAACTGCGGGGAGCATCTGACAGGACCTTCGACGGTAGTCCCGGCGCGCTCGGCGCGCCGCCTATCCTCGCCCGTCCATGAGTGCGCTCGACGGGATCATCGGGAACGGCGTGTCGGCCTCCGCCGCGCTTGCTCCGCCGCACTCGCACGAGGCCGAGCAGTCGGTCCTGGGCTCGGTTCTCCTGTCGGAGAAGGTCATGTACCCCCTCGTCATCGAGGAGGGCCTGAAGGCCGAGGACTTCTACCGCGAGCGCCATCAGCTCGTGTTCGGGGCGATGCTCGCGCTGTACGGCGAGAGCGAGCCGATCGACGTCCTCACGGTCTCCGAGCACCTGCGCTCGAAGGGCCAGCTCGAGCAGGCCGGCGGCCAGGCGGCGATCGACAGCCTCGCGGCGTCGGTGCCCGCGGCCGGCAACGCTCGGCACTACGCGCGGATCGTGCGCGAGCACTCGCTCGTGCGCCGGCTGCTGACGACGACGTACGACATCCAGGCGCGCGTGCAGGGCCAGACCGCCGCTCCCCGGGAACTGGTCGAGCAGGCCGAGCGCGCGATGCTCGAGGTCGCCCACGACGACCGGTCGAAGGACTTCCGCTCGATCGAGGAGGTCCTCGACGAGGAGCTCGACAAGCTCCACCGCCTGAGCCTCGAGGGCACGGCGCTCACCGGCACGCCGTCGGGCTTCAAGGACCTCGACGAGATGACCGGCGGCTTCCAGCCGGGCAACCTCATCATCGTGGCTGCAAGGCCCTCGATGGGGAAATCGGCCTTGGTATGCAACATCGCTGAGAATGCCGCGATCGAGCACAACGCGCCGGTCGCGCTGTTCAGCCTCGAGATGTCCGAGACCGAGCTCGCGCAGCGCTTCGTCGCGTCGCAGGCGCGGATCAAGGGCGACGACCTGCGCAAGGGCCGCGTCGCCGAGCACAAGTGGCCGAAGATCCTCGAGGCCAG
>CADCVT010000053.1 GCA_902806215.1 uncultured Solirubrobacteraceae bacterium
GGAAGTCTCGCCCCGCTGGGACCAGTCGCTTGCGCCGGTGAAAGCCGCCCAGGACCGCCTGGATCGGCTCTCCCACCGCCTGGTAGTGGTCGAGATGGTCCGAACGCGCCGAACTGGATCCGGAAGGAGCGTGCGCAACGCACGACACGAGACAACGGGGCCGGTCGTGCCAACTCGTGCACGAACGGACCGGGTCCACCGCCGACGCTCATCGACGCAGTCGAGAACGCCCCTTGAGCACGTCAGGGCCGGTTGGGTTGGGGTCGCCGTCGCCGGGCTCGGCGGTGACCGCCAGGCGCCGGTACTCACCCGGCTCGACCGCCGCGGTGAGCGAGACCTTCGAGCGGCCTCGGTCGTCGGGATGGAAGGTGCCGGCGGAGATCCTGTCCGGGGCGCCTGGCCGGTCGTTGGGCCCGACGAACCACAGCTCGTAGTACTCGCCCTTGGGGAGGATCGGCAGGTCGTTCGTGTCGAGTTCGACGATACGACCGATGTCGGTGAAGAAGATGTCGGCCTTGGCCTGCCCATTCCCCCTGGGCGCCTGCAGGCTCGCGGTCGCCTCGAGCCGGCCCGGGTCGTCATCGCGACCGAGGACGAGCACCAGCGTGAGGAGCAGCGCCGCGACCGCGGCAGTGGGCAGGACGAGCCGAGGCAGGCGCAGGTGCGGCAGACGACGCCGTCCCGCCGGCCGCTCGGGCGGGCGGCCCGCGGCCCGCTCGACCGCCAGCAGCGTGCGTGCCTTCAGATCGGGCGGAAGCGGCGGAAGCGGCGGTGCCTCGGCCGCCAGGCGGGCGACGGGCGCGATCGCGGCAAGCTCGCTCCGGCAGGCGTCGCAGTCGCGCAGGTGCGCTTCGAACTCCGCGCGCTCCTCAGGATCGAGCGTACTCAGGGCGTACCCGGCGACGTCCACGTGCGGCCCGCCGGTCATCGCAGCTCCTCCTGATCGAGCCGGTCCTTCAGCGCCCGCAGCGCGTGGTAGGTCCGGGTCTTGACGGTGCCGAGCGGGATGTCGAGCCGAGCGGCGATCTCGCGCTGGGTGAGCCCCTCGTCGTAGCCGAGCGCCAGGACCTCGCGGTGGTCGTGGCTCAGGTTCTCGAGCGCCTCGCGGACGTCGATGCTCAGCACGATGCGCTCCACCTCGTCCGTGGTGCTCGGCTCTCGGCCGGCGCGGCCGTCCACGGCGCGCGGGCGCGCGGCGGCGCGGCGCTGCATGTCGATCGCGGCACCGCGCGCGATCATCCACACCCAGGAGGCCACCGCGCCCTGGGTGCGGTCGTAGCGCCCGGCGCCCTGCCAGAGACGCACGAACGTCTCCTGGACGAGCTCCTCGGCCTGGTTGGCGTCGCCGAGCAGGCGAAGCCCGAGGCCGTACACGCGCCGGGCGTAGCGCTCGTACAGCTCTGCCATCGGCGCCTCGCGCTCGCCGGTCGCGAGCCGGTCCAGGATGACCGCGTCCGCTGCGTCGTCGGACTCCCTGGTCAACGACGGGCTCGGTGGGGCAGAGATGCGGTGGGCCTGGAGAAGGACAGTTTCGCGATCGTAGGCGGGATGGGTGAGCAATGCCGCGCTCGGCCGGCTCGGGGACGGTGCGCGTCCCCGAGCCGGTGCCGTTCGGGTTCAGCGCACGCGCGGCCTGAGCGTCCTGACCGCCTGCGGACGCAGCCGGTCGTTGCCGAGGAACCGCACGCGCAGGGTCAGCCGCGAGCGCCGGCCGAAGCGCCGGCGGTCCTTGAACCGGACGGACGAGCGGTAGGTGCAGTTCGTGCGCAGCACGACGCGCCGGTTGGAGATCGTCCTGCGCCCGGCCTTGTACTGCAGGGAGAACCGCCCGCCGCGGCAGCCCTGCGCCGCGGACAGCCCGGAAGGCAGCGTGACCCGGCCCGACACGGTGAACCGGTACGGCGCACGACGGTCGCGCGCGGGTCGCAGCAGAGCCGTGATCCGGCGCGCCTTCACCCGGCCGAGCGGCTGCCCGAACGGCGGCCCGCCGGGAGGACCGGCCAGGACGCTGTTGGCGACCGTGACGCGCCGCCCGGCGCTGGTGGTGGCCAGCGTCCCGTCGCCGGCGACCACGTCGAGCGTGTGCGCGCCGTTGGGGATCCTGGTCGTGTCGAGCGGTGCGCTGAACGTCGCCGGCGACGCCGCGTTGAACGGCGAGCCCGAGTCGGGGGCGGTGTCGGTCGCGAACGGCTGGCCGTCGAGGCGGAACACCACAGAGTCGATGCCGCGGGCGTCGGAGGCGGTCGCGGTGACGTTCACCGTGCCCGACGCCGTCGCGCCGTCGGCCGGTGCGGTCAGGGTGGTCGCGGGCGCGATCAGGTCGCGGTTGCGGTAGGCGTAGAGGCCGGTGTTCGTGCCGAACTGGACGAATCCGCGGGTCAGCGACGGCTGGCCCGACGCGGACGTGGCGCCCGCGTTGCCCTGGTCCTGGCGGAACTCGGCCTCCGTCACGCGGCGGGTGTCGTTGAGCGTGAACACGATCTGGCGGCCGCGGTCCGAGGTCACGAAGCCGAGGTTGCCGGCCACGAGGGCGACGTTGTCCTCGAACGTGTCGGCGCCGACCTCCTCGGCCTGCTGGTCGGTCAGGAGCTGCTGCGTGCCCTTCAGGTCGCTGGTGTTGAGCGTGTACAGGTTGTCGCCGGTCGTGACGACGACCTCGCCCTCGGCGGGCGTGGCCGTGGCTTTCTGGCTCACGGCGACCGCCGGGGCCGTCGCGCCGCGGAGCGAGTCGCTCTCGGCGCGCTCGGCGAGGTCGCCGTTGCCCTCCTGCGAGAGCTTGTGGACGGTCGTCACGTCGTTCCCGGCGACCCAGATGTAGACGAACGGAGCGGACGCCGGCGGCATGCCGTCCGGACCGACCGGGACGACCGGCGTCTGGGCGGCCGGACCCGGATCGAGCGGCGCCGTCGGCGCGGGGCGCAGCCGCGGAGAGACGGGGCCGGGGCTCAGGTCGGCCGTCCTGAACGTCTTGACCGTCGAGTCCTGCGCCCCGATGGCGACGTGCGGCGTGGCGGCGCCATCGCGGTTGCGCAGGTTGAGGAAGGTCGGGCTCGACGTGTCGGTCGCTCGGGCGCCGCTCGTCCTCGTCACCGTCCCGAACGCGGCGTCGCGGGTCCCCGCGCGGGCGATCGGCACTCGGCGCACCTCGCCGTCGGTCAGCGAGAAGAACAGGACGCGCCCGCCGTTGGCGTCAGGACCGGTCAGGACCGGGGTCGACTCGGCCGCCTGGCCGCCGCTGCCGGGCACGTCGAACTGCTGGACGACCTCGCCGGTGGCCTCGTCGATATGCGCGATCTGCACGTCGGCGTCGCCCGGGGCATCGTTGTCGTTGTGCAGCACGAAGAGCTGCCCGAGGCCGGTCGCGATCGACGAGTCGGCGAACGCCGTGAAGCCCGGACCGATGCCGAAGACGTCGGTGTCCGTGTTCCCCTCGTCGATGTCGCGGCCCTCCTCCGGCGTGACGGCGGCTCCCGTGCCGACCAGGCGCAGGTGCACCCGCCCGGCCTCGGTGCCGTAGGCGACGCGCTGCACGGCCGGCCCCCCGCCGGCGGTCGTGATGATCGGCGTGACGATGTCTCGCTGCGCGGCGCCGGTGAGCGCGTAGGAGAACGACACCGGCGTTCCGCCCTCGTCGACCGGCTGCAGGCCGCTGCGCCCGGCGTCGCCGCCGAAGTACGGCCAGTGCACGGCGGCCGCAGCCGCTGGGAAGACGAGCATGAGGGCGACGATTGCGCCGAGGGTGCGTGGAAGCATGACCCCCTATCCGCAACGGACAGGCATCCGGTTCAACGTCCGCTGCTGCCGCCCGTTGCCGTCCTTGTACGAACCGGACGATCTGGACGGTGAAGATCGGCCCGGCAAAGAACTCAGGCGCGCGACGCCGATGGGTGCGAACCGGCCCGTCGATCACGGACGCCGCCAGCTCGAGAGCTGACTCGCTGTCGTACACGCAGGTGATGAACGAGTGGCGCGGCCGCGGATGGCCGAGCATCGAGTAGTCGGTCGAGGGTCGCGCTCCGTAGCTCCATACTGCCTGAGCGTAATCGTGACTGCGGCGCCCGGACGCGAGCGGGTCATGAATGCGGCCCGGCGAGCCCGTCGCCGACCCGCACGATGGCGGCAGGCTCGTTCCGGCGGAGCGACTCGCTGACGTAGTCGGCGACGAGCGCCTCGCACTCGCCGTTGCTGGTGAGGCCGCGCTGGACGAGGAACGAGCGTCCCCGGCCGCTCGCCGGTGCGCCTCTTCGTGGCGGCCGGCGACATCGGACCGTCTCCTCGCGACCGGCCCACGTTGCCGTGCTGCCGTAGCCGCTGAGCTCGTCGTCGCGCACGCGCGCGACGTGGCTGGCTGTGCCGTCCAGGTAGCCCAGGACGATCTCGCCACCGCCGCGGCGACGTTCGACTCGCCGCCGTCGCCGGGGCGCTGTCGAACGCGTTCTCGACGCGCTGCGCGATCCGGTCGATGACGCCGGCTGAGCGCTCGATCGCCTCGAGCTCGGCGTCCTCGGACCACGAGGCGAGGTACGGCACCGAGTAGCCGCTCGTGTCGAAGCCGAGCGAGCCGCAGACGGTGAACGCGACCGCTCGACGACGAGCTCCTCCTCGTCGTCGCCCTCGACGGCGCCGTTCGCGCGCCACTCGGCGAGCTTCTGCTTCGACGGCGGCAGCGGCACCCAGATCTTGATCGCCATTCCGCCGCCGAGCGGTCGCCGGGCACCTCGTGTTCAAGTCCCTGGGACAGCACGTCGGATGGTGGAGTCGTCGTGGCCGCGCGAAGAGGCCCGTCGTTCGTGGGCGCGCGCATCGGGCGGCTCAGCGAGCCACGCCGTATCTCAGCCGAGACCTCCCCGGCGTTGGGCTCACGCGTCGCGGGCGAGGGTGAGCTGCCGCACGTCTGCCGTCTTGACTCGGATCTCGTCGAGGACGAGCTCGTCGCGGTACCCGGTGTTGTCGAGCTCATCGTCCCCGAGGGCGGGGCTCGCCGGGGCCTGCGGGATCCCGCTGATCTCACGACCATCGGCGAGCCTCACCGTGACCGGGATGTCCGCCAATCTCGCGTTGTCGCACACGCTTCCGAGCATCACGAAGAACTGTGCAGTGGTGTCGTCCACGGCGGCGTGTCTGCCCGCAGACGCTCTGGCTGAACATGCTGCGGTTGAGGAGGAACTTGAGCGGGCGATTGACTGCCGAGCCTCAGGCGCCGATGGCCAGCGGGCGGCCAGCCGCCATGTCGTCGGAAAAGAGGACGGGGTCATGCCGTAGTGGCGCCGAAACGCTTTCGCGAACTGCGCGGGCACGTGGCACCGCACCGCTCGGATGCGTCGCGCCTCTCGCCGTCATGCCCTGCGCCGGAGTGTCTCGGAAGGCGGATGGCCGGCCCCCCGGCCGGCCCACGCCCCACTTCGCAACTCGTCCTCTGTCCCGTGGACGAGATGACGGCACAGCCGCGACGTGCATCGTGGAGAAGCCGGTGCAGGAAGGCGCCGGTCGGTGAGCGTCTCGGTGCCACGATGCGGTGGCGGCGCAGTCGCTGGGAACAACCCACGGATGCTCCTCGCCCGTGCCGCAATCGCCTTGGTGGTCGTCGTCGTCGTCGCGTCGCTTCCGGCGTCGGCGGCCGGTCTCGTCGGTGGCAAGCCGACCGCGCGCGAGCTGCCGCACATGGTCGCGATGGAGTACTCCGACGACGGCGGCCGCACGTTCTCGTTCCGGTGCGGGGGGAGCCTCGTGGCGCCCGACGTCGTGCTGACCGCCGCACACTGCGTCTCCGGTGATCAGAGCAAGGGAGAGCCGGACACGCTGCCCGCGCGCAACTTCCGGTTCCTCGCCGGGACGAAGCGCCGCAGCCAGGGCGGCGAACGGATCCCGGCCGTCGAGATCCGTGAGGACCAGCGCTACGACACGAGCGAGGACGGCGGCTACGACGTGGCGCTCGTGAAGCTCGCGTCGCCCTCCACTCTGGGCAGGCCGATCCGGCTCGCGCGCGTCGACGAGGCGGCGTTCTTCGCGCCCGGTCGCGATGCCGTGGTCACAGGCTGGGGCGCGAACGCGTTCCAGGTCGGCGACACCTCGGACGACCTCGAGGAGATCGTGGTGCCGGTCCGCAGCGACCCCGAGTGCCGGTCGACCTCGACCTACGGCTACGACGACGCGACGATGCTCTGCGCCGGCAACACGCAGGGCGGCGAGGACTCGTGCCAGGGCGACTCGGGCGGGCCGCTGATGGTCGCCGGGTCCGACGGCGGGCTCGTGCTCGTCGCCGCCGTCTCGTTCGGATTCGGGTGTGCGTTCCCAACGCAGTTCGGCATCTACGCGGAGCTGGTCAGTCCGGCGATCCGGCCGTTCGTCGAGCGCGGCATCGCCGAGCTCTCGTCCCACGGCGGCGCCGCGAGCGCGTCCTCGATGAACGCGTCGGCGTCCTCTCCGCCGCCGGCTGCGTCCTCCGGCCAGGGTGGCGACGGTGCGGCTGCGCCGCTCGCCGCTCCCGCTCCCGCCCGGCTCGAGCTGCCGGCTCGGATCGGCTCGGCGCGGGCAGCACGTCGCACGCGCAGGCTGCGCGTGGTCATCGGCGCCACCGAGCGCTTCCGCGACGTGAGGGTCAGCCTGCGGATCGGTCGTCGTACGGTCGCCACGGGACGCGTCTCGGTTCTCCGCGGCCGCCGCCGGATCTCGCTGCGCGTCAGGCGAGGCATCCGCGCGGGCCGCGCGACGCTGCTTGTGACAGCCCGTGACGCGCGCGGTCGGCGCGTCAGCGTGTCGCGGCGAGTGCGGATCACGCGATGACCGCCGCGCCGCTGCGAGCGGCCGGCCCTGGCCTCGTGGTGGGCGCGGGGGAACGCCCGCCCCGACCGTCACCGAATCGATCGAGATGAAGCTCGGCTGGCGGTGAGGCGAGCGACGTCCCCGGGCAGGTCGAGTGAGGCTCGCGGGACGCGATCCCGACGTCGGTCATGCACTGGTCGAGCGACTTGACCGAGTCGTCCACCGATCATCGTTGAGAGACCACAGGTGGACTCCCAACATCGTTCAGCGCGACCGTGCCACGCGCGCGAGAGGGAGCCGGTTCGGCCCGATGACGATCGTGCGCCGACCCGACTGCGGCATCGCGCGACGTGATGCCGTGAGCACGGAGGCTCGGCGTCCGTCTCCCGCTGTTGCGACCGCGTCGCGGCGCGAGCCGCGACCGCTTTCGGGGTCACGCCGACCGTGCGAGCGAGCCGCAAGACGGTGGACCTTCGTAGCGATCTCCCGCGCCATGGGTCGCACTTCATCGTGCTCCCGCCGGTTTCCAACCACTGCACGCTCGCTGGTGCCAGATCGACAACAGGGGCCTGCCCTCACTCTAAGTTCCGCCCGGATGGCAGCGGGGGCGGCAGCGGAAGGAGCGGGGCGGCAGCGTGCGCGGTCGATCGTCGTTGCCGCCGTCGCGCTGGTCGCGGCCGTGGCGGCGACGCTCTTCCTGCTCGCGGACGGCGAGCGGTATCGCGTGACCGCGACGTTCATCACGGCGAGCCAGCTCGTCAAGGGCAACGAGGTGCGCGTCGCCGGCGAGGCCGTTGGCACGGTCGAGGCGATCGACCTCACCGACGACAGCCAGGCCAGCGTCAAGCTGTCGATCGACGAGGACTTCGCGCCGTTGCGCCAAGGCACACGCGCCACCATCCGCCAGGCCTCGCTCTCCGGTGTGGCCAACCGCTACATCGACCTCCAGCTCGGCGGGGCGGACGGCGGCCCGATCGCCGACGGCGGCAGGATCGGCACGGCCCGCACCGAGGCGAACGTCGAGATCGACCAGCTGTTCAACACCTTCGACCGCGAGACGCGCGTCGGCGTACGCGGGACGATCGCCCTGTTCAGGGACTTCAACGCCGGTCGCGAGGACGAGGCGAACGCGGCGCTCCGCTACCTGAGCCCCTCGCTCGCCTCCTCGTCGCGGCTGTTCCGCGAGATCAACCGCAACACGCCCGACCTCGAGCGTTTCATCGTCGAGACGTCCGAGCTCGTCACCGACGTCGCCGCGCGTGACGACGAGCTCGCCGGGCTGATCTCCAACCTGTCGACGGCGATGGGGGCGCTGGCGAGCCGCCGCGACGATCTCGGCGACGCCTTCGGGACGCTGCCGTCGTTCATGCGCCGTGCCAACACCACGTTCGCCAACCTGCGCGCGACGCTCGATGACCTCGACCCGCTGGTCGAGGAGGCGCGGCCGGTCGTGCGTGACCGGCTCCGGCCGCTGTTCGCGCAGCTGCGACCGTTCGCGCAGGGCGCCGAGCCCACGGTGCGCGACCTGTCGCGGACGATCAGACAGGACGGCCCCGGCAACGACCTGGTCGAGTTCCTGCGGGCGCAACCGCCGGTGGACCGCATCGCCAACGACACCGCCGAGCGCAACGGGCGCGAGCGGCCCGGAGCCTTCGCCGAGACGCGTGGCGCGCTCAAGGGTGCCACCCCGCAGGTCGCGTACTTCCGTCCGTACACGACGGACCTCATCGGCTGGTTCGACGACTTCTCGTCCTCGGGCGTGTACGACGCGCTCGGCGGGTTCTCCCGCTCGGGGCTCCAGCTCAACCAGTTCACGTTCACGCCGGCCGCGGGGTTCCTGCCCGTGCCGCCGCAGCTGCGCGACGAGGTTCTCCAGGGCAGCGTCGACACCGGCCGCAACAACCGTTGCCCGGGCTCGATCGAACGCCGCGCGGAGGACGGGTCGAATCCGTACCGGCCGTCGCCCCAGTTCAACTGCGACCCGGGCCAGCAGCCCATCGGGCCGTGAAGCGTCGCCTGGCCGTCATCGGGGCGATCGTCATCGCCGCGGCCATCGCCGTCGGCGCGAGCGGCGGCGGCGGCGCCGCCGACGAGCGCCCGACCTACGAGGCGGTCTTCGACCAGGCGTTCGGGGTGGTGACCGGGGTCGACGTCCGCGCGGCCGGCGTACGGGTCGGACAGGTCAAGGAGCTCGACGTCGAGCGCGGGAGCAACCGTGCGCTCGTCACCCTCGAGCTCGAACGGACGGACTTCGGAGCCTTCCGCGACGACGTGTTCTGCCGGATCCAGCCGCAGTCGCTGATCGGCGAGTACTTCGTCAACTGCGATCCAGGGACGTCGCGCCGCAAGCTGGCGCCCGGCGCACGGATCCCGGTCGAGCAGACGGCGACGACGATCCAGCCCGACCTCGTCCAGAACATCCTGCGCCGGCCGTGGCGCGAGCGGTTCGGGCTCATCCTGACCGAGCTTGGCGCAGGGTTCGGCGCACGTGGCGAGGACCTGAGCGCGACGATCCGCCGCGCGGTTCCGGCACTGCGCGAGACCGACCGCGTGCTCGCGATCCTCGCCGACAACCGCCAGACCCTTCGCGAGCTCGCACGCGACGCCGACCAGGTGCTCACGCGGCTGGCGACCGATCGCGAGGACGTCTCGCGCTTCGTCTCCGAGGCGCGCGACACGGCGGCCGCCTCGGCCTCGCGGCGGACCGAGCTCGCGGCGACGGTGCGCAACTTCCCCGGCTTCCTGCGCGAGCTGCGTCCCACGCTGGCCGAGCTCTCGACGGTCGCGCGCCGGCAGACGCCCGCGTTGCGGGGCGTGCGAGCGAGCGCCACGTCGCTGACGACGCTCTTCCAGCGCCTCGGACCCTTCGCGACCGCGGCCGGTCCGGCCATCGAGTCGCTCGGCGAGGCCGCGCAGACCGGGACGCGCGCGGCCGACGTCTCACGCGACGACATCGCCGAGCTGCGCAAGCTCGCCCGGTCTGCCGAGGAGCCCGCCCGCAACCTGCGCTTCGTCCTCGAGCACCTCGACAACCGCGACTTCGCCGCCGAGCCCAACGCGGAGAGCCCCGGGGGCAAGGGGTTCACCGGGCTCGAGGCGCTCCTCCAGTACCCGTTCATGCAGTCGCAGGCCATCAACACGTTCGACACGCGCGGCTATCTGCTCAAGCTCAACGCGCTCGTCAACGAGTGCACCGCGTACACGAACGGCGCCACCGCCCGCAGCAACCCGGAACGGACGAAGCGCTGCACCGCCATGCTCGGCGACGGCGGGCCGGTGAGCGGAGCCGACGGGAACCCGCAGCGGTCCGAGCGCCGCGGCCGCGGCGGCGACCGCCGCGGACGGGGCGAGCGGCCGGACGGCCCCCGCGAAGGCCGGCCGGGCAACGGGCTCCCCGAGCTCTCCGATCTCCCACCCGGGCCCCGCTCCGGCGGTCCCTCCCGGCCGGACGGTCCCGGGCTGCTTCCGGAGCTGCCGCTGCCCGACGTGCCCGACACGCCCGAGCTGCCGGTCCCGCTGCCTGACACGCCTGCTCCCGGGGTGCCGCCGGTCGGCGTGCCGGAGCGGGGCCTTGCCGACTACCTCCTCGGGCCATGAGAGGACAGCGCGTCCGCGTGGTTGCGGCGAACCCCGTGCTGATCGGTGCGTCCACGCTGCTCATCGTCGTCGTGGCGGTCTTCCTCGCGTACAACGCCAACAAGGGCCTGCCGTTCCTGCCGACGTTTCAGATGCAGGTCGAGACACCCGACGCGGCACGGCTCGTCGTGGGCAACGAGGTCCGCGAGGGCGGGGACCTCATCGGCCAGGTGTCGAAGATCGAGAACGTGCGCCTGAAGGACGGCACGGTGGGAGCGTCGCTCAGGCTGTCGCTGCTCCCGAAGGCCGCGCCGATCCCGGACGACTCGACGATCCTCATCCGGCCCCGCTCGACGCTCGGGCTGAAGTACGTCGAGCTGATCCGCGGGCGCTCGCGCACCGAGCTGTCCGAAGGGAGCACGCTCACCGCCAGCGAGGCGGCGGCCACGCCCGAGCTCGACGACTTCTTCGGCATCTTCGACCCGCCGACGCGGGCGAACATCCGCCGCAACCTCGCGACGTTCGGCGGCGGATTCGCCGGCCGCGGCGTGGACCTCAACCGGACGCTCGCCGCGCTGCCGGAGCTGCTGCGCGACATCCAGCCGGTGATGCGGACGCTGGCAGACGACGACACGCAGCTCGCGCGCTTCTTCGACGAGCTGGCCGACGCGGCCCGCGTGGTCGCACCGGTCTCCGACGAGTTCGCGCGCGGATTCGCTGCGATGGCCGACACGTTCGAGGGCTTCTCGCGCGACCCGCGAGCGCTTCAGGAGACGATCGAGGAGTCGCCGGAGACGCTGCGCGTCGGGATCCGCACGCTGCCCGTGCAGCGGCCCTTCCTACGGCGCCTGGCCGGGATCTCGGACGAGCTTCAGGGCACCGCCGCCGAGGTGCGGGCGAGCGCGCCGCCGATCAGCCGCGCCCTGACGGCCGGCACGCGGGTCCTTCCGCGGACGCCCCGGCTCAACGAGGACCTCCGCGACGCCCTGGCCGGCCTCGCCGAGCTCGGTTCGTCGGCGACGACCGTGCCCGTCCTGCGTTCGTTCCAGCAGACCGTCGGCACGCTCGACCCGACGCTGCGCTACGTCGGTCCGCATGTCACGGTCTGCAACTACTGGAACCTCTGGTGGACGTTCCTCTCCGACCACCTCTCCGAGCGCGTCGAGACCGGGACGATCCAGCGCATCCAGGCCAAGAGCGCGCCCGACCAGGACAACGACCTCAACAGCTTCGGCGCCTCGCAGCCGGCCAACGCGGAGAACGTCAACCCCGTCGCGCAGCGGACGATGGGCGACCCGGTCAACCTGCACGCGCAGTACTACGGGCGCGCAGTCGACGAGCGGGGCGCGGCGGACTGCGAGTCCGGTCAGCGCGGGTACCCCGAGCGGATCGCCGAGGGCCTCGACCCGCGGTTCAAGGTCGCGATCGACCCACGCACCCCGGGCAACCAGGGCCCGACCTTCACCGGCCGGCCGCGGGTTCCCGAGGGCCAGACGTTCTCCGCGGAGCCCACCGGCGACGCCCCGCAGGTCGTGCAGGGGGCCGGTCGATGAGGCAGCGCGGCGGACGCAGCCCGGTGGCCGTCGGCGCGGTCGCGTGCGCGATCATCGCCGTCGGCACCTTCCTCGGGTTCACGAAGGACGTCCCGTTCCTCAACGAGCCGTACGAGATCCGCGCGGCGTTCCGCGACTCGAGCGGCATCCGCCCGGGCTCGCCGGTCAGGATCGCCGGCGTCACGGTCGGCAAGGTCACCGGGGTCAAGCACACCGAGCCCGGCGCGCGGATGGCCACCGTGACGATGGCGATCAACGACGCGGGGCGCCCCGTCCACGAGGACGCGGAGGCGAAGATCCGGCCGCGCATCTTCCTCGAGGGCAACTTCTTCGTCGACCTGTCGCCGGGGCGCCCGGGCGCGACGGAGCTCGCCGACGGCGGGACGCTGCCCGACTCGCAGACGGCGAACCCGGTCCAGTTCGACGAGGTCCTCAAGGCGCTCAAGAAGGACGTGCGCCAGGACCTCAGCACGACGTTCAAGGAGCTGGCCCGCACCCGTGACGCCGGCGGCGGGCGCGCGTTCAACCGGTCGCTGCGGCACCAGCCCGCGGCGTTCCGCTACTCGGCCGTGGTCTCCGAGGCGCTGCTGGGCGAGACCCCGACCGACCTGGGCGACTACATCCGCGACCAGGGCATCGTGTCGGCCGCGCTCGACCGCGATCCTCGCGCGCTGCAGGACCTGATCGTCAACCTCAACCGGACGCTCGGCGCGCTCGCCGACCGCGACGACGAGCTGCGCTCCGCGGTCGAGGAGCTGCCCGACACGCTGCGCACGGGGCTGCCGGCGCTGCGCGAGCTCAACGCGACGTTCCCGGGCCTGCAGATGTTCGCCGAGGGTGCGCGCCCGGGGATCCGCTCGACCGGCCCGACCGCGCAGGCGCTCGTCCCGTTCGTGCGCCAGCTCCGTGGCCTGGTGGGTGCGGGCGAGCTGCGCGGGCTGTCGCAGGATCTCCGCAGCGCCGTCGCGCCGCTGACACGCGTGGCGAACGAGACGGTCCCGCTGCTCGGCGAGGCGCGCGAGATGGCCGGCTGCACGACCAACGTCCTCGTCCCGTGGGGCAACGACAAGGTCCCCGACCCCAACTTCCCGGCCACCGGGCCGGTGCACGAGGAGAACTCGAAGTTCCTGCCCGGCCTCGCCGGCGAGAGCCGCTCGTTCGACGCCAACGGCCAGTGGTTCAAGGTGCTCGGCGGCGGCGGGGCGGAGACCTTCACGCTCGGCAACGGCCTGATGGGAACGGCGACCGAGCCGATCGTCGGCGTCAACCCGCCGCCGGACCGCACGCGACCGCCGCTGCGCCCCGACGTGCCGTGCGAGACGCAGGAGCGCCCGAACCTCGAGACGCGCCCGCAGGGCGGTCCGCGCCGCGTCGACACGCGCGACGGCTCCCCCGCGGTCCGCGCGCGCGCCGAGCGGGCGCGCTCCGTGGCCATCGACGAGCTGCGCCGCGACCTGCGCCGCCGCGGCGACACGACGAAGGTCTCCGAGCGCGACGCGACGATGGACGACGTCATCGCCAACGCCCGGCGCAACGGGCTGTTCGAGCAGCTGGAGAAGGCCATGGCGAAGGACGGCCCGCGGTGAAGAAGATCGTGCGGGAGAGCTGGCAGCCGGTCGCGGCGATCCTCGGCCTGATGACGATCGCCGTCGCCGTCGGCGGGTACATCCTCAACGAGCAGCGCGTCCGCTTCCCGTTCTTCGAGCCCGAGCCGATGCGGCTCAACGTCGAGTTCCCGACGGCGCAGGCCGTCACGCCGGGCCAGGGTCAGACCGTCCAGGTCGCCGGCGTCAAGATCGGCACCATCGCCGACGTCAAGCTCGACGAAGGCAGGGCGATCGTCGGCATGGACATCGAGCCGAAGTACGACGACCTCATCCGCACCGACGCTCGTGCGCTGCTGCGCCCCCGCACGCCGCTGCGCGACATGCTCATCCAGGTCGACCCGGGCAAGGCCCCGGCGCCGCTGGCCAAGGAGGGCTTCACGATCCCCGTCGAGCGGTCGCTGCCCGACGTCGACCTGCCCGAGATCCTCCAGGAGCTCGACAAGCGCACCCGCGACTACGTCGTGCTGCTCGCCAACGGCACCGGAACCGGCCTGAAGGGCAACGGCAAGAAGCTCGCCCAGGTCTTCGAGCGCTTCGGCCCCACCTTCCGCGACCTCGCGCGCGTCAACCGGTCGGTCGCGCGGGAGCGTGTCGCGCTGCGTCGGCTGGTGACGTCGCTCGCACAGATCAACGGCCAGCTGGCGAAGAAGCCGGAGGACCTCTCGCAGCTCGTGGAGTCGGCGTCGGCGACGTTCGGGGCGTTCGCCTCCGAGGACGATCGCCTGCGCGACACGATCGGCGAGCTGCCGCCGACGCTCCAGCAGGCGACCCGGACGCTCGAGGACGTCCGACCGCTCGCCCGTGAGCTCGGCCCGGCGACGGCGGCGCTCGTCCCCGCGTTCCGCGCGCTGAACCGCGCCAACCGTGCCGTGCGGCCGTTCGCGCGCGAGAGCACGCCGATCGTGCGCGAGCAGATCAGGCCGTTCGCCCGGACCGCGCGGCCGCTGGTCCAGGACCTCGCTCCCGCGGCGCGGGACCTCTCGGCGACGTTCCCGGAGCTGACGCGCGACCTGCGCGTCCTCAACCGGCTGTTCAACATGCTCGGGCACAACCCGGGCGGCCGCGAGGGTCCCGAGGTCGGCGGCGGCAACGGGCAGAACCGCGAGGAGGGCTACCTGTTCTGGCTCGCCTGGGTGACGCATCAGACGGTCAACCTGCTCAACGTCGACGACGCGAACGGCCCGATGCGGCCGCTCTTCCTCACCGGCACCTGCAGCACGCTCGTCAGCCTCGTCGAGGGAGAGCCGGGACTCGAGTTCGCGATGAACCTCTCGCCGGTGCTCGCGACGGTCTGCGGAGACCCTGACACGCGCTCGGTCGACACGCGGCGGCTGGCGAAGCGAGGCGCGCGATGAACACGCGAGCCCCGGGGCCCGGGCGCATCGTCGTGATCGCCGGCTTCACGCTCTCGTGCTTCGGCCTGCTGCTGTTCCTGTGGCTGGCGTTCGGAGGCGCCGTCCCGCTGAAGCCGAAGGGCTATCGCATCCAGGCGAGCTTCGACGACGCCGCCACCCTGGCCGAGCAGGCGGAGGTGCGCGTGGCGGGCGTGCGCATCGGCACCGTGGTCGCGAAGGACCTCGACCCGAAGGGCAACCGGACGCTGGCGACGCTCGAGATCGACGACAAGTACGCGCCGATCCAGCGCGACGCCCGCGCGATCCTGCGCCAGAAGACGCTGCTCGGCGAGACCTACGTCGAGATGACGCTCGGCACGAAGGGCGGCCCGACGATCGAAGAGGACGGCAGGCTCGCCCAGGCGAGGGTGGCCGACGCCGTCGAGTTCGACGAGCTCCTGAGCATCTTCGGCCCGCGCACGCGCCGCGACTTCCGCGAGTGGCAGGCGACCCTCGCGAAGGCGACGGGAGGCCGGGCGCCGGAGATCAACGACGCGCTCGGCACGTTCCCGCAGTTCACCGAGAGCGCGCAGAGCCTCGTCGACGTCCTCAACCGCCGCCGGGAGGCGCTGGGCTCGCTCGTGCGCAACACGGGAGGGACGTTCGAGGCGATCACCCGCAACGAGGATGCGCTCCGGAACGCGATCGTGCGCAACACGCAGGTGTTCGAGACGCTGGCCACACGGCGCGACGCGATCGCCGAGAGCTTCCAGATCTTCCCGACGTTCCTGCGCGAGTCGCGCGCGACGATGACGCGGCTGGCCGAGTTCTCTCGCGACACCGACCCGCTCATCCGCGACCTCGAGCCGGTGCTCGAGGACGCCCAGCCGACGCTTCGGTCGCTGCGCCGCCTCGCGCCCGACGCGGAGCGGCTGTTCGAGGACCTCGACCCGCTCATCGCCGCGGGGCGCCAGGGCTTCCCCGCGCTCGGGCGCGTCCTCCGCGGCCTGGACCCGACGCTGGCTTCGTTCGGCCCGTTCCTCGAGCAGCTCAACCCGATCCTCGAGTACCTCGAGCTGCACCAGCCGACCGTGTCGGACTTCCTCAACGTCGGCCCGAGCGCGCTCGGCATCAAGGTCCCAGCGCCGCCGGGCTCGGGCACGAACGGCCACGCGCTGCCGCAGCTCATCGTCACCGGCGACCAGAGCCTCCCGCAGCAGCGCCGCAGCGAGACGAACCGCGGCAACGCCTACTTCCGCCCAGGCTGGCTCGACTTCCGCGAGTACAAGGACGACGACAAGCGGATCTTCCCGAACTTCGACTGCCGGCACCTGGGCGGCCCGCGGCCGCCCGCGCAGCGGGAGGGCAATCCCGGCTGCTTCGTCCAGGGCCCGATCCGGTTCCAGGGCCGGCTCTCGCGCTTCCCCCAGGTGCGCCAGTCCAACCCGGGCGCCGAGCGCGACCGCGACGACGCCAACCGGTAGCGGGAACCCCGCTACCGAGGGTTCGAATCCCTCCCCCTCCGCTCAGCGAAGAGGCATGCCCGCCTCACGCCACGCGATCGAAGAGGCGTCGAGGCTACGGTTCGGCGTGCCGGACGCGCGACGGGCCCTCTTCGCCTTCGGGGTCGAAGACGAAGGTCTCGACGGCCATCCCGTCGTCCTCGGTGTCGATGCTGCTGGCGCGCATGAGATCCAACCACGCGGAACGATCGTTCCGGCCCAGCTGCGCACGGTGCGGACCTCTTCGGAATGGCCGACGACCGGAAGCTCGCCCTGATGGTCTCCTGACCGTCGCCGGCCCGTGGTCGTTGTCGAAGGGAAGTCAGCGTTTCTTCGCGTCGACCGCCCGCTGAAGCTGGTCCTTGTTCATGCTCGAGCGGCCGTCGATGTTGAGCTTCTTCGCCTCGTTGTAGAGCTGGTCGCGCGTGCGGCCCTTCGGGCGGTTGGTGCCCGAGCGCTCGCCGCCGCGCTCGCTCGGGGACTTGTCCTTCGTGGACGTCTTCGACGCCGTGCGCGACTCGCCCGAGCGCGCCTTCTCCTTGTTGACCGTGCGCGCCGCGATCTCCTCGGCGACGTCGGTCGACTTGCCCTGCTCCTTGGCGGAGTCCTTGATGTGCTCGTACTGCCGGGCACGCTTGGTCCCGGGCTTCACTCCGCGCGGGGGCATGGCAGACCTCCTCGTTGGTTTCGACGGACGCCCTACCCGTTGTCAACGGACGCTGGTCCGATCGCGCCGCCGCGAAGCGCCTCCGGGAGATCCATCGTTGCCATCCCACCCGGCTACCGGCGGACGCGCCCGGCGGCGCGTCAGGAACCAGGGCGGGGGTACGGCGGCCTCGAGCGATGAGGGAGACACCATGAAGGCACTCGTGTTCCACGGCGTCGGCGACATCCGCGTCGACGACGTTCCCGAGCCAGAGCAGCGGGCGCCGACCGACGCGATCGTGCGGCTGGTGGCGAGCGCGATCTTCGGCACCGACCTGCACTTCGTCCGCGGGTCGATGAGCGGGATGAAGCCTGGAACGATCCTCGGCCACGAGGGCGTCGGCGTCGTCGAGCAGCTCGGCGACGACGTGCGCAACCTGTCGGTCGGCGATCGCGTGGTCATCCCGTCGACGATCGGGTGCGGATCGTGCAACTACTGCCGCGCCGGCTACTACGCGCAGTGCATGAACGCGAACCCCAACGGGCCCGACGCGGGGACGGCGTTCTTCGGCGGCCCGGAGCCGACCGGGCCGTTCGACGGGCTCCAGGCCGAGCTTGCGCGGATCCCGTACGCGCACGTCGGTCTCGTCAAGCTGCCCGACGAGGTGGCCGATGACGACGCGCTGCTGCTGAGCGACATCTTCCCCACGGCGTGGTTCGGCGGACGGCTGGCGGAGATCACCGACGGCGACACGGTCGCGGTCTTCGGCTGCGGCCCGGTGGGGCTGTTCTCGATCCTCAGCGCGCAGCTGCAGGGCGCGGGCCGCGTGCTCGCCGTCGACCAGCTTCCCTCGCGTCTCGAGCAGGCCCGCCGGCTCGGTGCCGAGGTCGTCGACTTCTCCCAGGAGGATCCGGTCGAGACGCTGAAGCGCCTGACGGGCGGCACCGGGCCGGACCGGGTCATCGACGCGGTGGGCATCGACGCCGAGTCGCCCGACGACGGGCGCGACGAGCGCTTCACGCGGGAGATCGAGGAGGTCGCCGAGGAGACGCCCGACGAGGCCTCGCGGTTCCGCCAGCCGGGCGACGCGCCGTCGCAGGCCCTGCGGTGGGCGGTCGACGCCGTCGCCAAGGCCGGCACGGTCGCGATCATCGGCGTCTATCCGCCGCAGGCCGAGCACTTCCCGATCGGGGCGGCGATGAACAAGAACCTCACGATCAAGGCCGGCAACTGCAACCACCGCCGGTACATCCCGGAGCTCGTCGAGCTCGTGCGCACGGGTGCGGTGAAGCCGTCCGAGGTGCTCACGCAGGTCGACGAGCTGCGCGGCGCGGTCGACGCGTACGAGGCGTTCGACCAGCGCCAGGAAGGCTGGCACAAGGTCGCGCTGGACCCGGCGACCGCCCCGGCGGGCTGACCCGTGGCCGAGACGGTCGGCGCCCACATCCTCGCTCGGCTGCACGAGCACGGCGTCGACCGCGTCTTCGGCTACCCGGGTGACGGGATCAACGGGATCCTCGGCGGCTTCCACGAGCACGGCGAGCGGATCGAGTTCATCCAGTCCGCGCACGAGGAGCTGTCGGCGTTCATGGCGTGCGCGCACGCGAAGTTCACCGGCGAGGTCGGCGTCTGCCTCGCGACGAGCGGGCCGGGCGCGATCCATCTGCTCAACGGGCTGTACGACGCGAAGCTCGACCACACGCCGGTCGTCGCGATCGTGGGCCAGCAGAAGACGATCTCGCTCGGCTCGAGCTATCAGCAGGAGGTCGACCTGCTGTCGCTGTTCAAGGACGTCGCGAGCGAGTACGTGCAGGTCGTCATGGCGCCGGCGCAGGTCACGCACGTGATCGACCGCGCCGTGCAGATCGCCCGCGGGACGCGCTCGGTGACGTGCGTGATCGTCCCGGCCGACGTGCAGGAGGAGGAGGTCGAGGAGCCGCCGCGCGTCCACGGCGCGATCTACTCCGGAGGCGCGATGCCCGCTCCCCGCGTCATCCCGCACGACGCCGACCTCGCGCGGGCCGCCGAGATCCTCAACGCGGGCGAGCGCGTCGCCGTGCTCGCCGGCCAGGGCGCTCGCGGCGCCGCCGCAGAGCTCGAGCAGCTCGCCGACGTGCTGGCGTGCGGGATCGGCAAGGCGCTCAACGGGCTCGACGTGCTGCCCGACGACCTGCCGTTCGTGACCGGGTCGGTCGGGTTGCTCGGCACGAAGCCGAGCGACGTGATGATGCAGAACTGCGACACGCTGCTGATGATCGGGACGGGCTTCCCGTACGCGGAGTGGCTGCCCGAGCCCGGCCAGGCGCGCGGGGTGCAGATCGACATCGACGCGAAGATGCTCGGCATCCGCTACCCGAACGAGATCAACCTCGTCGGCGACGCAGCGGACACCCTGCGGGCGCTGCTTCCGCTGCTGGAGCACAAGGAGGATCGCTCGTGGCAGGAGCGGATCGCCGCCGAGAACGACGACTGGTCGCGGACACTGGCCTCGCGCGCGCACGCGCCCGCGAATCCGCTCAACCCGGAGCTCGTCTTCCACGAGCTGAGCCCGCGGCTGCCCGACGACGCGATGGTCACCGCCGACTCGGGCTCGGGCACCGCCTGGTTCGCGCGACACCTGCGCCGGCGGCGCGGGATGCGCTTCGCGCTCTCCGGCACGCTCGCGACCATGGGGCCGGCGCTGCCCTACGCGCTCGCCGCGAAGCTCGCCCACCCCGACCGGCCGGTCGTCGCGATCGAGGGCGACGGGGCGATGCAGATGAACGGCATCAGCGCGCTCATCGACGTCGCCAAGCACCGCGACCGCTTCACCGAGCCGACGTTCGTCGTGCTCGTGCTCAACAACGGTGACCTCAACATGGTCACGTGGGAGCAGCGCGTGCTCGTCGGCGACCCCAAGCTCGAGGCGTCGCAGGTCGTCCCGGACTTCCCGTACGCGCGCTACGCGGAGCTGCTCGGCTTCCGCGGGATTCGCGTCGACGGGCCGGATCAGGTGGCCGACGCGTGGGATGAGGCGCTGCGTTCCGTCGCACCGGTCGTCGTCGAGGCGGTCGTCGACCCCGAGGTGCCAATCCTCCCTCCGCACATCCCCTTCCAGATGGCCAAGA